>JAAWCL010000026.1 GCA_022793235.1 Bacilli bacterium
AGCAAACACATATTGGGATATGAATTATTCATATTTGTTAATATCTGGAATAGCTATAGTGTTAAGTTTTGTAGGTCAAATTGGAGATTTTGCAGCATCTAGCATAAAAAGATTTGTAGATATTAAAGATTATAGTAATTTAATACCAGGACATGGTGGAATGTTAGATAGAATAGATAGTCTAATCTTTTTAGCACCATTTGCATATGCATTGTTTACAATTTTATAAAAAAAGGACTTGAAACTTAAATTTAAATCTTTTAGGGGGTTAAACATTTGATAACATTTATTATATCAGCAATAAAAATAATATTTTTATTGGGATTTTTAATACTTATACACGAATTAGGACATTTTACAGTTGCAAAATTATGCAAAGTAAAAGTAAATGAATTTGCAATTGGATTTGGGCCAACTGTAGGGAAAAAACAAGGGAAAGAAACAAAATATGCATTAAGGTTAGTTCCTCTTGGAGGATTTGTTAGTATGGAAGGAGAAGAAGAAAGGTCAGAAGATAAACATTCTTTTTCTCAAGCAAGTATATCAAAAAGAATAGCAATTGTAGCTGCAGGAGCAATAGTAAATATTGTATTTGCTATTGTAATTTATTTTGTACTTGTATCAACAACAGGAACATATATATCAAATGAAATAGATACTATAATTGATGGATATGCAGCAAAAGAAATAGGACTAAAAAGCGGAGATAAAATAATAGAAATACAAGATAAAAGAGTAAAAAGCAAAAATGATTTAAACAAGATAATGGAAAAAACAAAAGGAGAACAAATAAATATAAAAATAGATAGAAATGGAGAAATATTAGAATATACAACAAGGCCAACAGAAATAAAATCCAAATCAACAGGAATGTACTTAGATGAGAAATGTAAAATAGTAACAGTAGATAAAGATAGTAGCTCAGAAAAACAAGGAATACAAGCAAATGATGAATTATTAAAAATTAATAATGAAGAAATAAATGGTGATAGAAATAAAGCTTTACAATTAATTAATCAAAAAGGAATAAATACAATATTACTAACAATAAGAAGAGGAAGTAATGAAATACAAATAGAATTAACTCCAGATTATATTTCTACTTATTATTTAGGTGTTAATATGAAAGAAGCACAAGATACATTTTTTAATAGATGTATAAATGGTGGAATGGAAACAAAAGAATTTGTATTTTCAATAATTGATAACTTGAAACAATTATTTACTGGAAATGTTGGAGTAGATCAAATGATGGGACCAGTTGGTATATCAGAAGTAGTTGCTAAAACAAATAGTTTTTATGAATTTATATATATGTTAGCGTTAATATCTTTATCATTAGGAATTACGAATTTACTTCCTATACCAGCTCTAGATGGTGGAAAGATATTAATATTAATAATTGAACTAATCAGAAGAAAGCCATTAAAAGAACAAACAGAAATAAACATACAATTATTAGGTTTTGCAATATTAATAGCTTTGTCAATATATGTAACATATAATGATGTATTAAGAATTTTCTAAATAAAGAATCTTGTAGAGAAATCTATGAGATTTTTTGTTTGTAGAATATATAAAGATGAAAATAAACTAAATTAAATACAAAAGTATACAACAAAATATTGTATACATTAAATATTAATATGAAGTTCTTCACGCTTTTTTTGTATAAGTTTTTCGTCTTCAGAATCTAAATTTTCAAGAGAAAAATCTAAAAGCTCAATTACAGTTTTATTAAAAGATATATTTTTTAAATCAGATAAAATTTGAATATCATCTACAAGATTTTCTGGTAATCGTAAAGTCTTACTAATTCCACTATGATTTTTAGGGATTTTTAGCTTTTGCAAATATAATCACTCCTTTTTTTGTAGTAGTATTAATAATATTTTACAATTAAAATTAAAAGAAATATGCACCTAAAAGAGCTTGCAAAGATATTGCTAAATATGTATAATAATAGTAAAAAAATAAAGTAATTATAATTAAAGTTGAATATTAAACCAATAAAAGTAAATTTTTTAGAAAAAAGAGATAGGAGATTGCAAAAGATGAAAGAGAATATAAGAATTGAAACAAAAAAACAAGAAAAAGGTATAACACTAATAGCCTTAGTCATAACAATAATTGTACTTTTAATTTTAGCAGGAGTATCAATTGTAATGTTAACAGGAGAGAATGGAATATTAACACAAGCAGACAATGCAAAAGATGAAACAATAATAGGAGAAGAAAAAGAACAAATATCACTTGGATATAATAATTATAAAATATTAAAAATGGAAGAAATGGATAATCCAATATTAGTAGTAGAGGGAGCAGATGTAATAGGAAGTGAAAAAGAGGATTGGATAATAACATTTAAAAAAACAAAACATGAATATTTATTAACAGGAGAAGGGGATATAGAAAAAAAGAAAATAGATTTAAGTGAGTATGGGTTAGAGGATGAAAATATAGGAGATTATATAGCATATGATTGCTATACCGGTGTAGATGAAACTAAGTTAAAATATGAAGTTGAAAAAACTGATTCAGGAGCAAGTAACAATCAAATATTTGAAATAACAGATTTGGACAAAGATTTAAAATGGAGAATACTAGGAATAGAAAAGGGAAAAATATTAATAACAACAGAAGGAGTAACGGACACAAATTTATATTTATTAGGACAGAGGGGATATATAAATGGAGTTGAAATATTAAATAATATAGGAGCATTATATGGACAAGGTAAATATGCTAAATCAGGAAGAAGCATAAGCGTAGAAGATATAAATACAATAACAGGATATAATCCTCAAAAAACAGGAACAGGTGAGAGCTATGGAAAAGGAACAATAAATGAATATGGCAATGAGGTAACATATAGTAAATCAGAGAATGAAAACATAAAATTTAGAGGAAGTAATGGTGTAGAAGGAAAAATAGTTTACAATAATTTTGCTTATTATGATGAACAAAACAATAATTTTAAAGGACTAAAAAATGGAGAAACAACAAAACTAAAAGCTAATTGTTATACTTATTATCCTAAAACACTTACTATAAATAGTGAGGGAGAACAAAAAGGGATAGCAATAGATAGTGTAAAATATCAAATGTTATTTAAAAAGACATATTATTTAGCCAATAATTATATAATTCCATATAGCGATGGTGCGGGATTAAAAGATTGTATATATTCGATATATAGTATAGTAAATGGAATGGTAGGAACTAGCAATTATATGTATATGGCTCACGGATATAATGGATGGAATAATAATGCTATTCGTCCAGTTGTTTATCTAAAGTCTAATATAAGATTAACACGAGATGAAGATGGAATATGGCAAATAAGTGATTCAATATAATTATAATAAGAAAAACATATTAAAAAATATAAAATGTATAATGTTTAAGAAATATTAATAAACATTATACTTTTTGATATAGAAATAAAACAAAAAACTATAAAAACATTTGACAAATAAAATTATTTAATAGATAATATATGTAT
>JAAWCL010000186.1 GCA_022793235.1 Bacilli bacterium
GGACGCCTTCCTGCCCTTTGTAGAGCGGGGCAGCATCGTGCTGATCGGCGCCACCACGGAAAATCCCTCCTTTGAAGTGAATTCCGCTCTGCTTTCCCGGTGCAAGGTGTTCGTGCTTCAGGCGCTGACTGTGGCGGATCTGACGAAGCTTTTGCACCGCGCTCTGGGGGACGAGCGAGGCTTCCCGGGCATGGAGGTGGAAATTTCGGAGGATATGCTGGAAACCGTGGCAAGTTTCGCTAACGGCGACGCCCGCACGGCCCTGGGCACATTGGAAATGGTGCTGCTGAACGCGGAGCATACCGGGAAAAAGGTAGTGGTGACCCCGGAGCTTTTGGAGCAGTGCGTCAACCGGAAATCCCTGCTGTACGATAAAAAGGGGGAAGAGCACTACAATCTTATCTCCGCCCTGCACAAATCCATGCGAAACAGCGACCCGGACGCGGCGGTCTACTGGCTGGCCCGTATGCTGGAGGCTGGGGAGGATCCCCTGTACGTGGCAAGGCGCCTGATCCGGTTTGCCAGCGAGGATATCGGCATGGCGGACAGCCGGGCCCTGGAGATCGCCACGGCGGCCTGGCAGGCCAGCCATTTTATCGGTATGCCGGAATGCACCGTGCATCTCACCCACGCCGTGGTGTACCTTTCTCTGGCCCCGAAATCCAACGCGCTCTACATGGCCTATGAAAGCGCCAAAAAGGACGCGCTGGAGATGCTGGCGGAGCCGGTGCCCCTTGCGATCCGCAACGCCCCCACCAGGCTGATGAAGGAGCTGCACTATGGCGAGGGCTATCAATACGCCCACGATACGGAGGAAAAGCTGACAAATCTCCAGTGCCTGCCGGATTCCCTTCAGGGAAAAAGCTATTATCACCCCACCGACCAGGGCAGCGAGGCCAGAGTAAAGGAACGCCTGCGGCAGATCAAGGAGTGGAAGCGGCAGCATTCGCCGGAGAAAAAGGAAAAATAGTTGTAAACAAAAAAGCGGCCCTTCCGCACAGCTTAACGCGGAAGGGCCGCTTTTTTGTGCCGCCTTAGGAAACCAGACGGTGCTTCAGCGTGCGAAACCGGAGAACTCCTACAAGATCCGCCAAAAACCAGCCGATGGGAACCGACCACCAGATGCCGGTGACGCCGATCCAGGGTACGGCGGAAAGGGTATAGGCCAGCAGGACCCGGGTACCCAGAGAGATCCCGGTCAAAA
>JAAWCL010000187.1 GCA_022793235.1 Bacilli bacterium
GAGTTGATCGCCCAAATCGAAAATGAGGAAGAGCATGATGTTTGATATCTATTTCCGGATTTTCCTTAAAGGTGCTAAACTACCTATGGAAAAACTACTCCTTCTGATTCTTTGTATATGTGACTCAAATTTTGAGTATTTTTCTACCATTTAGGTCCCCATCATTTTTATCGTCTCTCAACTAGCGCAGTAATGCTTGACCCAAACCGTGACCCAAACGTCGGCTGGAGCGAACGGAAACATTTTAATTCAGCGGAACAGATAGGATATTCCCCCTTACTCAAGACCGCTACATGGACACAAAAGTGCCCTTTGCTTATAGGGAGAGATATTCGGGTCCAAGAGACCGTGGGTTCAAATCCCGCCACTCGGACCATGCGGAGTGTACTTATAGGATTTGAGTATCATTGTGGGACACTCCGCATATTTTTTGCTCAAAATTCTATACTGCAATCCGCTCCGGGGAGTAGCTGACGGCTACTCCCTTTCTCGTTCCCAAGGTGATTTTTGTCTCCGGTATCCTCCTGAGGCCAGGAACGGAGAAAGCGCCGATGCAGTTATAAAAGATGGTAATATGCTGGGTGGTAACGCCGTCCCTCTTCTCCGCATGATATACGTCGATAGCGAATCACCTCGCCCACAATATCTTGCTGAAAACGCAGTTTATTCAGTTCTACTGTGTACATATGGTCTTTTTGCATCAGCTGTATAGATTTCCATGGGTGAAGCCCTTCATTCCGGTTCCCTTGTTTTCGCTCCAAAAATCTCCTTTTGCAAACGGATGCCGGTTGGTGTGGCCGCTAGACCACCTTGGGCAGTCTCCCGCATGGAAGCAGGCATAGAGGTTCCAACCTGGTGCATAGCGGCAATACACTCATCCACCGGGATTTTGCTCTCGATTCCCGCCAGCGCCAATTCGGCGGCTGAGAACGCGACCATCACCCCGGCCACATTTCGTTTGATACAGGGCACCTCCACAAGCCCGGCCACCGGGTCACAGACCAGTCCCAGCTGATTTTTCAGCGCCATGGCGCAGGCGTGGGCC
>JAAWCL010000027.1 GCA_022793235.1 Bacilli bacterium
AATATTTTATTTGGGAATGCTTTTTTTAAAAGTATTCTTTTTTCTTTATACTTCTATTTAATTATGATAAAATTTATATGATTATTGTTTTATTGAGGTGTTTTATGAATAGAGTTATTTTAATTAAATATGGTGAACTTACTACTAAAAAGGGAAATCGTAGTTTTTTTGTTAAAACTTTAAAAAACAATATAGAGCATAAACTTATGGATTTTGATATTTCTATTGTTTATGATAATTCTAGAATGTATATTTATTTTTTAGATCAAGATTTGGAAGGAATTAGAAATATTATAAGTAAAGTTTTTGGTATTCATATGTATCATATTGCTTATATTTGTGATACTAATAAAGACAGTATTTTTGCTACATGCTTGCAGGTATTGAGAGAAAATATTTTTTGTACTTTTAAAGTTGAAACAAAGAGAAGTTATAAGAGTTTTCCTTATGGAAGTTTGGATTTTTCTCGTATGCTTGGTGGATATCTTTTAAAAAATATTTCTAATATTCGTGTTGATGTTCATCAGCCAGAAGTGCTTGTGCATGTTGAAATTCGTGATAAAAATAGTTTTATTTATTTTAATGCTTATAAAGGTATAGGTGGATATCCTGTAGGGACTCAGCCTAGGGCTTTATTGATGCTTAGTGGAGGTCTTGATTCGCCTGTAGCTGGATATCTTTCTATGAAAAGAGGAATTAAGATGGATGCTGTTTATTTTGAGGCTATTCCTCATACTAGTTTAGATGCTAGGAACAAGGTGATTGATTTGGTAAAAAAATTGGTTGCTTATACGGATTGTATTCATTTGCATATTGTTAATTTTACTCCTATACAAGAAGAAATTTATAAAACTTGTGATAGTCATTATGTTATTACTATTATGCGAAGAATGATGTATCGTATTATGGAGGAGTTATGTAAAAAAAATAAGGCTTATGCTATTATTAATGGTGAAAGTATTGGGCAAGTAGCTAGTCAAACGCTTATTAGTATGCATACTATTAATCATGTGACTTCCTTTCCTGTTATACGTCCTGTTGCTTGTCTTGATAAGTTAGAAATTATTGATATTGCAAAAAAAATAGATACTTATGATATTAGTATTTTGCCTTATGAGGATTGTTGTACTGTATTTGTACCAAAACATCCTGTTATTCATCCATCTATTTCTTATTCTGTTCTTATGGAAGAAAAATTTGATTATGATCGTATGATTCGGGATGCACTTTCTAATGTTTATACTATAAAAATTAAAGATGATTTTTCTTTAAATAATGAGTTTAAAAATTTGTTATAAATTACCAATAAAAAAAATGTATGAAATTTAATTTTTTTCACATTCTATTAGTGTAGGAGGTGAAAGAATAATGAACGGAAAGAGTAACAATAATAATTCTACAATGAAAATGAGAGTTCCTGGTGCTAAACAAGCTATCGATAAAATGAAATATGAAATAGCTAATGAATTTGGTGTTAATTTAGGACCAGATGCTACTAGCCGTGCTAACGGAAGCGTTGGTGGTGAAATTACTAGACGTTTAGTTCAAAATGGACTTAACCAAGTAAGTGGAAGTTATAATAATAAATAAGTATTGTAACTTACTTGATAGGCTGAAATAAGCCTATCTTTTTGGTTTCTTTTATGTAAATTTTATGTTATTTTTTTATTTTTTATGATAATTTATTTGTAATCTTATTTGATTTATTATATAATTGGGATAGAACATATAAAGTAGTAAAATAGGTTTCTATTATAGTAATGAAGGAGAGTAAGAAGATGAAGGGAAATAAACGTTTTACATTTTTAATAGCATTACTAGTTTTATCCATTGTATTGATTGGTGGTACTACCTATGCTTTGTTTACAAAGTCTGTTGCTACATCTAAGATTTTATCTATGCAATCTGGTACTCGATATATAGGTATATATGGTAGTAATAAAGAAAATATAAACTTGAATGTTACGTATAATTTTTCTATTGAAAATAGAGGACTAGAGAGTGCATCTTATAATTTATATTTAGAGGATATTACAAATACTATTGGTAAGAGTAATATTATATATACTTATAGTAAAAATGGAGTAAATAAGACAGGAACTCTTGAGGATGGTATTCTTGATACTGCTAATTTAAAGTCAGGAGAAAGTGTTATGATATCTATTCATTTGAGTTCTGTAATTTCTGGAAATTATCAAGGTAAAATTAAAGTGGATACACATAGTGCTACCGAAGATAACAGTGGAGCTAGTAAACCAGAACTTGTGGGAGATATGATTCCTGTTATATATGATAATGAGAGTTCTAGTTGGATAAAAGCCGATATTCATTCTATGTGGTATAATTATGAAACACAAGAGTGGGCTAATGCTGTTACAATTAAAGATGCAAGTAATCGTGCTAGATATATTTCTAGTGAGGTTGGTACTAAAATTGATATGAAGGATATTAATACTATGTGGGTATGGATACCAAGATATAGTTATACTTTGGGTAATACTTATGGCACAAAATTAGATGGAGCTTTAGAACCTAGTGTAGAAGCACCTGGATCTTTTGATATTAAATTTGTTGATAAAAGTGTAATTGATAATGGTAATGGTGTTTATACAGGAGAAGTTGCAGATAATTATTATACTCCTAGTGCATTCTGTTTTGGTAATACTTGTGATACTAACAGAGGAGATACTGGAAATATAGAGCTTTCAGGAGTATGGGTTAGTAAGTTTGAATTATCAGGAACATCTGATGATTTGACTTCTATTCCTAATTCTAATAGTTTAAGGAATCAAACACTTGCTTCTTTCTTTACTGCTATTACAACTAATTTTCAAGGCGAAAATGGAAAAGATAGGTATGGTTTATCAGGGAATTATGATGTGCATATGATTAAGAATACAGAGTGGGGAGTACAAGCTTATTTATCACAAAGTAAATATGGGAAATATGGAAATCAAGCTTTTTTAGAAGCTAATAAAGAAATATATATTAATAATTATTATGATGATGTAAGTAAAACGACACTTACTGGATGTAGTTCAGGTACTGTTTCTTCTCCTTCTAGTAAAACCTGTTCTTATCCTTATAATAGTCCTGTGTCAGGTGTTGGTGCTAGTACTACGGGTAATATTTATGGTATTTATGATACTGTTGGTGGAGCATATGAGATTGTAATGGGTAATTATAATCAAATTTTATCAGAGTCAGGTGCTGGTGCTATGCCTGAGGCTCGTTATTATAATTTATATACTGGTATTACAGGTATAAGAGGAGATGCTACAAATACTGATGGTACATTTGGCTTTTATGGTGATAGTGGTGTATTTGTAAATGATACAAGTCCTTGGTTTGTTCGTGGTAGCTTTTATAATAGCGGTCAAGATGCTTCTTCTGGTGTATTTAGTTATGTAGGTCATACAGGAAGAGCAGATGAAAATGTTGGTACAAGAATGAGTCTTGTTACATGGTAATGTAGTATAGGTATGCAAATATTTGTATACTTTTTTTATGTAATTTTTTTTAATTTATGTTATACTTATGTAAAAGAATAAAGGTGATACTATGTCTAATGATCTTGTTATTAATAGTTATGAAGAGCAGATAAAAGAATCTCTTTTAAAGGCTCAGGCGGTGAAGATTGCAGGATTTGATTTGATAATTGAAGAACTAAATAAGAGAAGTATTAATTGTAGTGATATTGTAGCTTTTTTTAAGAGACTAAAAGATGCACATACTAGAGAGGAACTTGATTCCATTACTATTGATGAATTAAGTCAATTAGTTGATGACATTAATAGACAAGTTACTCAGTCTTTGGTTTCATCAGTTGAGGTAGCAGGACATCTTTTACGTCGTTCTCGTGTTATTGCTTTAGAAAAATCTCCTAATGGTAAGGTAGGAAAGGATGATAAGTACATAAAAGTTGCTACTAATTTGGCCAATGAAATACAACAGCATGGTATTAGTCATGGTATAGATATTTGTATTCGGAATTTTTGTGTTCAAAAGATGTATCAAATCACTTATAAGGAGAAAATTAAAGAAAGAAAAATTAAGTTAGGTATATATGAAGAGGAGAAGAGCATTGCTTCTAAAAAGAATAGTTTTTCTTCTTCTTTAAAAGTTAATAAAGTTTTAAAGGAAATTTTTAAAACAAATCATGTGTCTAGTAGTGATAAAAGTTTTGATGAAATAAAAGTTGACTACTTTAATTCTATTAATAATAAAGTTAGTAATCTTAGTCAATATAAATAGGAGGAAGTTATGGAATATGAGAATTTAATATCTAAGTTTTGTGAACTTTCTTGTGAAGAAAAGAAAAGAGAAATTTATGAAGAGCTTTATAAAATGAAATCTATTTTGGATACTATTTCTTCTTTTTCTAAAAATCCTATTAGTAATGATTTTACCTTTTATGATGCAAATAACTCTGATACTGAAGATGATAATCTTACTAAGATTTATAATAATATTATGGTAATTGAGGAAAGTTTAATTTTTTATTTAAAAGATAATGGATATTAGGAGATGATTTTATGAAATTGTTGGCAATTAATTCAGGGAGTTCTACTCTTAAGTTTAGGCTTTATGAGATGCCTAATTCTGATGTATTAATGAAGGGTACTTTTGAGGCTATTGGTGATAAAAATAGTTTTTATAGTATTCGTATTGGAAAGGATAAAACAGAAAAGGTGGTTAAAATAGCTACACATATGGATGCTGCTAAAATATTACTTGATGAATTGTTAAGTCATGGTGTCATTCAAAATTTGGAGGAAATTGAGGCTGTAGGACATAGAGTTGTTCATGGTGGGAATAAGTATTCTAAGAGTGTAGTGGTTACTCCTAAAGTTTTGAAAGAAATAGATAAAATAAAAGATTTTGCTCCACTTCATAATCCTGCTGCTCTTTTAGGGATAGAAGTATTTAGTAAAAGTATTCCTAAGGCTTTAGAGGTTGTTTGTTTTGATACGGCTTTTCATCAAACGATAGAAGAAAAAAACTATTTGTATCCTGTACCTTATGAGTGGTATATTAAACACGATATAAGAAAATATGGTTTTCATGGATTAAGTCATAAATTTATTACTCTTAGAATGAAGGATATATTAAAAAAAGATTTTGTTCATTTAATTATTTGTCATATTGGTAATGGTGCAAGTGTTTCTGCTATTAAAAATAATCAGTGTATTGATACTTCTATGGGTTTTACACCTAATTCTGGTATTATGATGGGAACGAGAAGTGGTACGATTGATTATAGTATACTTGGTTATGTTATGCAGGTTACTGGTATGAGTTATGGTGATGTTGATACTATTTTAAATAAAAATAGTGGACTTCTTGGAGTAACTGGTATGAGTGATTTAAGAGATATTGATCGTGCTTATATTGCAGGAGAACAAAAGGTTAGGCTAGGTGTAGAAATGTATGCTAGGCGTATAGCAGATTATATTGCTTCTTATTTTTTACTTCTTGATGGGTGTGTAGATGCTATTTGTTTTACAGCTGGTGGTGGAGAAAATGATGATATTATTAGAGGAGCAGTACTTGATAAGATAAAAGCTTTAGGAGTCTTGATTGATGACTCTAAAAATAAAGAAGTTATTGTAAGGCGTGGAGTTGAGGGTGTTATTACTGATGAGAATTCTAGTATCCCTGTCTATGTTGTGGCTACAGATGAAGAATTAATGATTGCAAAAGATACATATGATTTATTTCTCACTTGTAATAAGTAGACTGGAGTGATTTTGTGAAAAATGATAACATATTTCGACCTATCGATTTTGAAAATTTAGATTTTTTAGATACTTCTTTTTCTAATCCTATACATTTAGGTTTTGTTGTAGATAGAGATTATGCTTTTTTGTTTCCTAAAGTTGATTCTGATAGACATGAGGATGCTCTTTATTTTTTACTTAGAAAAAAATATGGTGATGATTATAAGAAATTTTTTTCTTTATTTGTTGATCGTATAAAGAGTCTACTTCCTGATAATTTGGCTTTTTTAGTTAGTCTTGGTAAGATTGTTTATATTAATACAGGGGATTTTTCCTTTTCTTCTGGTTTACTTATGGTTCCTGATAATTTGAATGACTTTTCTCCTTTTCAAGATAAAGCTTTTTCTAAAATTCTTTCAAAAATACCACAGGAAGATGATTTTGTAATTAGTTCTGTTTCTTCTTTAGAGGATATTATGTCTAATCAATTTTATTATACAGAAGATACTGTTTTATCTTATTTAAATCATAAACATATATAAAAGACTCTTTTATTATTTTGATTTGGTTTTAATGATATGAAAAAGAGAATTTTATGAAATGTATTTATTGGTTATGAGAAATTTATTTTAGAAAGGCGAAAGAAGTTTAAGCAAGGAAAATATTTAATTGATAGTTTATTATATTTAACTATCTTTTTATTTTGACATCTCTTTTAAATTTTTAAAAATTATAGTATAATGTAGTAGATTATATAAGAAAGAGGGATATTAATTTATGAAAATAATTTGTGTTAATGCAGGGAGTAGTTCATTAAAATTTAAACTGTTTAATATGAAAAATGAGGAAGTTATAGCTAGTGGTTTATTTGAACGTATTGGAATATCTAATAGTGATTATATTATTAAATTTAATGGGCAGAAAATAGAGCAAGAGATTGAAATGAATAATCATTTGGATGCTGTTCAAATTTTACTTGATAAACTTGTTAGTCTTAATATTATTTCATCTTTATCAGAAATTGATGGTGTAGGACATCGACTTGTACATGGAAAGGATAAGTATAAGGATTCTGTGATTATTACTGATGAAGTTATTCAAGATTTAACTGATTATAAAGAGTTTGCGCCCCTTCATAATCCTGCTAATGTTTTAGCTATTAATGCTTTTCGTGAAGTTTTACCAAATGTTATGATGGTTGGTGTATTTGATACTGCTTTTCATCAAAGTATAGAAGAAGAAAATTATCTTTATGCTGTTCCTCGTGAATGGTATAGTGAGTATGGGGTTCGTAAGTATGGTTTTCATGGAACTAGTCATAGATACATTACAGAGACTCTTACTAGTAAATTAGGTCGGAGTGATTTAAAAATTATTAATTGTCATATTGGTAATGGGGGAAGTCTTTCTGCTATAAAAAATGGTAAGTGTATTAATACAACTATGGGATTTACTCCTCTTTCAGGCATTATGATGGGAACAAGGAGTGGAGATATTGATTCTTCTATTATTCCTTATGTTATGGAAAAAGAGGGAATGAATGCAAATGAAGTTATTGATGTATTAAATAAGCAATCTGGGCTTCTTGGTGTGAGTAGTAAAAGTGAAGATATGCGAGATATTTTGAGGGGAATTGATGAGGGTGATACAGAATGTTTACTTGCATTTAATAAGTATTGTCGTATTGTTACGAATTTTATTGCTTCCTATTATGTAGAATTAGAGGGTGCAGATATTATTAGTTTTACAGCAGGTGTTGGAGAGAACTCTTATCCATTTAGAAAGAAAGTGTGTGAAAATTTGAAATGTCTTGGTATAAAGATTGATGATTCTAAAAACGAAGAGGCATTTGGAAAGTATGCTAAAATTAGTACTGATGATTCTTTAGTAGATGTTTATGTGGTACCTACAGATGAGGAATTATTAATTGCAAGGGATACGTTACATTTTATTCAAAATGTTTAATTAGATTGGATGATTTTATGTTTAAACATATTTATAAAACAATAAAAAAATATGATACTATTGTTATTGCTAGGCATGTTGGGGTAGATCCTGATGCTATGGCAAGTCAGATTGCTCTTAGAGATTCGATAAAACTTACTTTTCCTAAAAAAAATGTTTATGCTATAGGTACTGGGACTAGTCGTTTTTCTTATATAGGAAAACTTGATAAGTATGAGAAGTATGAAAATGCTTTGCTTATTGTTGTCGATACGCCTGATAAAAGAAGAATTGATACTGCAAAAGTAGAAGATTTTTCTTACGTTGTTAAGATTGACCATCATCCTTTTATAGAAGATTTTGGTGGATTAGAATATGTGGATGATACGGCTAGTAGTGTAGCCCAAATTATTATGGAACTGATTTTGAAAACAAGGCTTTTATGTAATAAAAGAATAGCAGAGACATTATATTATGGACTTATTAGTGATTCAAATCGTTTTTTATTTAATAGTTGTACTGCAAAAACATTTTTACTTGTTTCTAGGTTTGTAGGGGATTATTCTATTGATATTGGAAAAATATATCAAAATTTATATTTAAGGCCTTTTAATGAAGTACAACTTGAAGGCTATATCTCTCTTAACATGAAGGTTACTGATTCTGGTGTTGGTTATATTGATATTACGGATGAAATTCAGTCAAAGTTTCAGGTTGATAGTGCTGCTGCAGGGAATATGATTAATAATTTTAATTTCATACAGGAAATTCTTGTGTGGGTTACTATTACAGAGGATGTAAAGAATGGTCAAATTCGAATTTCTATTCGTTCACGTGGTCCTGCTATTAATAAGGTTGCTGAGAGTCATAATGGAGGAGGGCATAAATTTGCTAGTGGTGTTAAAGTATCTACTTTTGAGGAGGCACATGTAATTATACATGAGTTAGATCGAGTATGTGAAGAATATATTAAAGAGAATGATTTAGGGGAGGCGATTTAAATGGTTATTAAGAGTGCAGATTTGGAGGTACTTGCTATTCGTAGAAGTCAATATCCTGATGGAGGTCTTCCTGAATTTTTATTAGTTGGGCGTAGTAATGTAGGAAAGAGTAGTTTTATTAATACACTTTTAGGTCGTAAAAATTTAGCTTATACTTCTGCTAGACCTGGAAAGACACAGACTTTAAATTTTTATCTTGTAAATAAAAATTTTTATTTAATAGATGTTCCAGGTTATGGTTATGCTAGTGTCTCTAAAAAAGTACAAGAAAAATTTGGAATGATGATAGAAGAATATTTACAAAAAAGGCAACAATTGAAACGAGTGTTTATGCTTGTTGATTTTCGAATGAAACCTACTGAGGATGATATTCTTATGTATAACTTTTTAAAATATTATAATTTACCAGTTACTATTATTGCGACCAAATCTGATAAAATTGGCGCTAGTAAAAAGGAAAGATGTCTTAAACAAATTATGAATACAATTGATTTAGTTGTTGGTGATGATATTATTGTATTTTCTAGTGTTACTAAGTTAGGGCGTGATGAGACACTAAGAAAAATTGAAAGTCTAGTAGAAGAAACTATTTAGACTTTCTTCATATTATATTTTAGGTGATGTTATGAGAGTAGAAGATATGGATAATGGGTATAAAATATTTGTTCATAATCTTTATTTTTCCTCTATTGATTGGCATGATAAAATTGAGATAGAAAATTCTATTCGTGAAGTTTTAACTTTGGTATGTAATCATTATAAAATTGCTTTAAGTGGTTTTTATCGTATTAAGATATTTCCTCATAAGGTTGGTATTTTTATGGAAATTTTACAAATTGATGATGAAAGTTATGATGGATGTGAAGTGGATTTTCGTATTGTTGTTGTGTTTAATCAAGAAATGTATTTAAAACTAGATGACTATGATTATTTTTTAGAATATGATAAACTTTATTTTGATAATTATTATTATATTAATTTGAATGAGGTGGATGATTATTTGAAAGTTAGTGATTTTGGTGAAATTGTTTCTAGTGATAATATTGACTTTGGTAAAAGTTTATTTATTTTTGGGAAAAAAAATAAGACTTAATGTCTTATAATACTATTGCAATCATATTGTTTGAACCTTTATTGATTACCTTTGTTAAGGTTTGTTGTAGTTTAAAGCGAATATTGTCTGGCATCATACTTATCTTTGATTGTATTCCTTCTTGCACAATATTGTCTAGACTTCTTCCAAATATTTCACTTTGCCATATAGTTGAAGGATCTTTTTGATGGTCTCGCATTAGATAGTTAATTAATTCTTTTGCTTGTGCTTCACTACCAATTATTGGTTCAAAGGTAGACTCTACATCTACTTTTATCATATGGATAGATGATGCGATTGATTTTAATTTGACACCATAACGTGGTCCTTGTTTTACAATTTCTGGTTTTTCTAATTTCATATCATTTATACTAGGTATAGAGATTCCATAACCTGTTTGTTTGACCATTTTTAATGCGTATTTTATTTGATCGTATTCTTTTTTTGCTGTATTGTATTCTTGGAATATGCCTAAAAGGTCAGCCTTGCTTGTTACATCTACATCTATAATCTCGCTTAATATTTTATCATATAAATCATTTGGTGCAGTAAGAGTAATTGTTACTATGCCAGTTTTGGGATCCACTTCTGATATAAAAGATTTTTCTATTTCTTCACAGTCTGTAAAGTGAGTTGTTATTTTTTCTATATCTCTTAGTTTGTCTACTTCTATGATACTTTCTTTTATTTTTTCTATATATGTCTTTTTTAGAGGATGATCTTTATTTAATATTGCTATCCATTCTGGCATACTCACTTTAATTTCTAATACAGGGAATTCATATAGAGCTTCTCTTAGAATTTTGTACATATCTACTTCTGTCATTGCGTCAATATTTATTGGAAGTACAGGAACATTGTATTTTTCCTTTATTGATTCTGTTAGTCTTTCTGTTTCTGGTAAGGTTGGGTGAGTTGTATTCATTATGACTATAAATGGTTTGTTGATATTTTTTAATTCTGTTATTACGCGCTCTTCTGCTTGCAAATAATCACTTCTATTAAATTCTCCAATTGATCCATCAGTTGTTACAACAATTCCAATAGTTGAATGATCTTTAATTACTTTTTCTGTTCCAATCTCAGCTGCTTCAATAAATGGTATTTCTTCATCATACCAAGGTGTTTTTACCATTCTTGGACCATTTTCATCTTCTATGCCTTTGGCTTGATCTATTACATACCCTACACAATCAATGAGTCTTATGTTACATGTAAAGTCGTCTAGTTTTATTTTGGCTGCTTGATTCGGTACAAATTTTGGTTCTGTTGTCATAATCATTTTACCTTGGGCTGATTGTGGTATTTCATCTAGTGCTCTTTTCTTTTCATAAGTGTCTTCTATGTTTGGAACAATTAATGTTTCTACTACTTTTTTTATAAATGTACTTTTACCTGTTCTTACAGCTCCTACAACTCCTAGATAGATGTCTCCGCCTGTTCTTTCGGCAATATTTTTAATAATTTCTAATTTTTCCATACACTATTTCCTTTCTTTACTTAAACTTATGTCTTTTTCCTTTTAAAAAGAACTTATTCTTTTAATTAGTTATATTGTTCTATTTTCTGTATGTTTTGATTTTATTTAGGTAAAAAGTAAATGATAAAGATTTTTTTAAAATTTATTGACCTTCCTGTAAGGGTATAGTGTATAGTGATAAGTGAAGGGAGGAGAGTATGCTTGTTTCAGATGTGGAAAGTATAACAGGTCTTTCTAAAAAGAGTATTCGTTATTATGAGGAAGTAGGGCTTGTTCATCCTACTCGAAATACAGAAAATGATTATCGGATTTATTCTTTGGAAGATATAGAAAAATTGAAGAGAATAAAATTTCTTCGAGAACTTAATGTTTCTATACATGATATGCAACTTTTGGATAGTGGAAGTCTTACTTTAATGGATTGTATGTATGATCGTATAAAAAAGATAGAAGCAGAAGAAGAAAAATTCAAAAAGATTAGAAATATGTGTGTGGAAATTTCTAGGTCTAATGCTACTTTTTCTACTATTGAGATTGAAAAGTATTTTAGGCAAATGAATATATTAAATAAGGAGGGTTTTACTATGAGGAGTGTATGTATAGATCATAGCAAAAAAATTCGTGGTGCTGTTTTATCTAGTTTATTTTTTAGTATTTTCTTTGTATTTATGATATTTATGATTTCTTATTTTCAATTTAAGTATAGTCAAAAAATATCATGGTTTATTTATTTTATATTAATATTTTTATTTTTATTTCCAGTAATTAGTATTGTATATAATTTAATTGTTCGAATAAGAGAAATTAAAGGAGGTGAAGAAGATGAAGCTAGTAAATATTGATTATATTCCTGGTTATGAGATTGTTGATGCTTTAGGTGTTGTAAAAGGACAGGTAGTTCAATCTAAAAATATTGGTCGTGATTTTATGGCTGGTATGAAGACCATTGTTGGTGGAGAAATTTCTGGTTATACTGAAATGATTTCTACTGCTCGTCAAATTGCTACTAAAAGAATGGTTGATGATGCAGAAAGTCTTGGAGCAGATGGGATTATTAATATACGATATGGTTCTTCTGCTGTTATGAATGGTGCTGCTGAAATTATTGTTTATGGTACAGCTGTAAAACTAAAAAGAATAGATTAATTGGGAGAGAGTGTGTCCAAAATTCTGTGTAAATGGCATCTAATCATAATAATTTGGAACTTTAATATAGTTCCTTTTTTTTATTTAAATGAGTGTGTCCAAAAATCTGTGTAAATGATAACTTTCCATGATAGAAGCAATAAGATATTTTGCTTCTTTTTATTATTCAAATAATATCATATATATTTAAATTGTCAAAGAACTTAGATTCTCCCATC
>JAAWCL010000028.1 GCA_022793235.1 Bacilli bacterium
AAAATATTGTCATACAGGAATAAAAGAATGGCAGAAGATAGAAAAAAGAGAAAAAAATAAGCAAATGCAGTTAAAACTATAAAAATAAACAAACTTAATAAAGGAAAAAAGAACATTTAAGCGATGTTCTATATTGACATGCATTTAATCAAAAATTTGAAGAAAAAAATATTAAAATTTGTCTATAAGATGTTTTTTGGTTGAAATTCGATATTTTTTTTAGTAAAAAACCTAAACTTAAATAAAATTTTGATTGACAGAGTATAAATTTTTGTTTAGAATAATGTTTTGATATATTTTAAGGGGGGATTTATGGATATTTTAAATAAAAATATAGAACTTATTAAGGATGAGATTGGTGTTACTATTATTCATTTACAAAATTGTATTTCTGTTTTAATGAAGAATAGGTCTAAAAATGTTCAAAAGATACAAGAGAGAAGTCAAGCACTTGCTGGGATGCATAGTTTTTTAGATACACTTGATAATTTTTTATGTGATGATATATTGATACCTACTATTATGATGGATTTTCATTATTTAACTTATTGGATTGAAAAATTGAATGTATCAGATAGAGAAAAATTTGATACACTTATGGAGATTATTAAAAGAAATTATAAGCTTATGCATTTAGAGGATGGTCGAAAAGTTATTGTTATGACTAAAGAGGATAGTTTGTTTATTAATAAAAATAGAGAAATGCAAGATATTTTTAATGATGGTAAAAAAGTAACTACATTATTGGATAAATATTATGCAAAGGAGAAATTGACAGACATAGAAGTTCAACTTGTACAGATTCTTTTGACAAGACCGAATAAATTTGAAAAAAATATTCAGGCTACTACTTCTTCTATTTATCAAAAATATTTTGCTGATAAAAGTATTCATGATTTAGATGATGTTTCCAGTATTATGGATTCTTTAACACTTATGGGAGTAAATGATTCGATGTTATCTATTTCTAAGAAATGTTTACTTAATATTATGCATCGCTTAAATAAGATAAGTGAAGATATTTCTCCTATATCTTTTAATAAGACTGTTAAAAAGGAGTCTGGTATTATTAGTGAGGAAGAGTATAAGAATATTAGAAAAGAATTAAAGCAGGATGTTGATTTATATACCTTTTGTCCTAAACGATTTTTAACTGTTGAAGAAAAAATTACTATAGGAAGAAAATTATTATTAATCAATACACCTATTTCTTTTGTAAAATCATTCTTTAATCGTGTACAAATGTTTAATCAATATTTGGATGAAGAACACACTATTTTAAAGAGTCCGCAACTTATTTTTAAAGAAAACTATGCAAGATATGAATTTTATAAGGACTATGGTCATGTTTCAGATGCCATTGATACTATTAATTTGGCTATGGAGTTATTGGAACAGGAGATTGATGTTAAGTCTCAAAGCTATTTAGAAAGCGAAATATTAAAAGAGGTTTCTTATTTAGAGCAAGTGGCTAATCATACTTATAAATATGAATTTCAGAAAATTCAAGAAAAGGGAAAGATATTAATAAAAGATTTGGAGGTTTATCATGGGAAAAAGTAATAAGAGTATTTATAAATTTACTCAACTTTTAGAGGAATATAAATATTATTATACCCAGAAGGTGTTTTCTTTAGTTGCTAAGAATACTACATTGACTTATCATAAAATTTTATGTGATAGTGCTTTATTTTTTGATGAAACATTAAATATTTTGAACAGATGCCATAAAGCAAACGCAAATGATAAGATTTTTAATTCATTTTATTCTTTGTCTTTAGTATTAGAAAGTGCTGAATTTAGTGATCGAGAGAATTTTGATATTGTTTTTTATTTTGTCAAGAGAAATCTTGATATTGGTATGTTTCAAGATCATTCTTCTAAAAATATTATTATAAATACTAAAAAATATAAAAAAATCACTATATTATGTCAACGTATGGGAAAAGAAAATGTGGATGATTTTATTCATTTTGTATATGAGAAGCATCGAAGTGGAGAGAAAATGAATTCAATGGAAAAGGCTGTTTTTGAGCTTTCATTTGGTCATAAAGATTACTTTGATGGGGTAGTGAAATTTACTCGTATAATTTATAAAAATTATTTTAGTAAAATAGATAGTTATAATAAAGAAGATATAGATATTATTGTTGATGCACTGCAAGGTCTAGATGTTACTGATTTTATCTGTTCCTCTATTAAGCGTTATTTATATACTCAATTAGAAGAGCGTTCTATGAAAAGTAGGGAGAAAGAAGAAGTAGTTTTACGATTTCAAGATGTGCCTTCAAAAAAAGAGAAGATACGAACAACTATTACTAATAAAGAATATAGAGATATATTAAAGGAAGTGGAAGAATTTGTTCACTTTTCTACACTGAAATTAAAACAACATCATTTGTCTTTAGAACTGCAAAATCAGATTGCAGGACAATTGTTAGTTCTTGGAAAAAGTCAAGATGATGTAAGAAAGTTTATTGCAAATTGTAATCCTTTTCATACATGTAAAGATAAAGATAGTCTTTGTATAGAACTTGATCAAGTTATACAGTATTACAAGGATAATTATAATAAATATATTTATTATAAGGAAGCTTATGCATTAGAAGGATTTTTGGATTCTATTAATATCTATATTGAATTATTAGAAGATGAGTATGAAACAGAATGGCTTACTATTCAAATACAAATTTATCATATTATAAAGGAAATGGAATCCTTTATTCCTAAAAATTATGAGTATGAGTTAGAAATGGCAGAGAAACAAAAAAATAAAATATTAATTAGGAGATATAATAATGAGTAATATAAATATAGGAAGATTTATTGATAATATAAATAAAAGTTCTAAATCTATAGAACAAAATTTGGAATTTATACAAAAAATGTTATGGTTGGTGGAGGCTTATCTTGATGAAGTACCAAATGGAAGGGTTTTATTTTCAGAGTTTCATAATTTATCTGTTTTTATGAATTTGGTAGATATGGATGGCAAAAGTCAATTTGAATATATTCTTTCTTTTGTTTTAGAAAACCTTAATACAGATGTGATTCAACAACCTGATTTAATGGTTCTTCATATGGATGTAGAAACAAATATGGAAATAGAAAAAATTGCAAGTGCATTTTCTATTTCTTTAACACCTAATATTCTGTCTATATTATATGATAAATATTTGCAACATGAACCATTGAATGATTATGAAAAACAAATTGTAGGATTAATGGCTCATTCTTTTCAAACTCTAAATGTTTTTAGAAGTCGGATGTTTTCTCTAAAAGAATCTTATTTAGATAAAGAAGAATCTTATACTATGAGTGATATAGAAAAAATTATGAATACTTTACAGGATATGAATGTGGAATATGAATCCTGTAAAAGAATTCGTAAGTCTTTAGTACAACAATATAAATATAGAGTAGGAATAAAAAAGAAAGAAAGAGTAGGAGAAGGAAAACAGACAGAGACTGAAGTGGTAAAACCCTTGTTTCAATTTACTAATGAAAAGAAGGAGAAAAAAGATAAAATCTTAACTTCTAAACAGTATAAGAAATTGAGAAATGAATTAGAATTAGTATTATCATTTAATACTATGCAAGTAAAAAGAAATCTTACTCAAGAGGAGAGAATTTTATCTGCTAGTCAACTTTTACTTCTTGGTTATAGTGATGAAGATGTATATAAGTTTCTTTCTAATAGCGATTCTATGTATCAGTTTGTTCTTTCTAGTAAAAAAGATTCTTCTATATTAGAGAATAGTTCTCTAGAACAATTGATTGCTATTTATAAAAGTAATTGTAAAAAATATGAGTTTTATAGTCAAAATGGTTTATTTGATATTGATGAAATACTTGATATGCTTCATATTTGTATAGAACTTTCTAATGAAGAAGAGGACTCTTTAGAACTGGAAAAAATTAAAAAGGAATTTTATATGAATATGGTAACTTTATGTTCAATTGTTTCAAAAGATTATACATATGAGTTACAGGAGATAGAAAAAGAGAAAACTAAATGTAAGATTATTTAAAAAAATTAGTTTTCTTTTTTTGAGTTTTTTTTTTAATTTAGTGTATACTAGTGATAAGGAGGATTGATTTTATGGAAAAGAATGCATGGAAGAAATATAGTTTGGAAGAGTTAAATGAAGTAGAAGCTTTATCCATTTCTTATAAAAAGTTTTTAGATGATGCAAAGACAGAAAGAGAGGCAGTTACTGAAATTATTAAAAGATGTGAAAATGAGGGGTTTAAGGATTTAGATTTCATAGTTAAAAATAAATCTTCTTTAAATAAAGGTGATAAAGTTTATGTAAATAATAATGGTAAATCTGTAGTTTTATTTATAATTGGAGAAGAAGATATTGAAAATGGTATGAATATTTTGGGGGCTCATATTGATTCTCCAAGACTTGATTTAAAAGCGAATACATTATATGAAGAAGATGGATTTGCTTATTTTGATACACATTATTATGGTGGTATTAAAAAATATCAGTGGGTAACTCTTCCTCTTGCTATTCATGGAGTGGTGATAAAAAAGGATTTCACTAAAATTGATATAAAACTTGGTGAAGAAGAGGAGGATATGGTATTTGGTATTACAGATTTGCTTCCTCATTTAGCACAAGAGCAAATGCAGAAAAAAGCGAGTGAGGTGATAACAGGAGAAAACTTAGATATTTTAATAGGCAGCAGACCTCTTGCAGGAGAAGAGAAGGAGGCTGTAAAGAAGTCTATTTTGAAAATATTAAAAGAAAAATATAATATTGAAGAAGAAGATTTTTTGTCAGCTGAACTTGAAATTGTACCAGCAGGTCATGCTAGAGATTTTGGATTTGATCGTAGTATGATTATGGCTTATGGTCAAGATGATCGCATTTGTGCTTATACATCTTTTGAGGCTTTTTTAAGTATTCATGATGTACCTACTAAGACTCTTGCTTGTATTTTAGTAGATAAAGAGGAGATTGGAAGTGTTGGTGCTACTGGAATGGCCTCTCATTTCTTTAATAATGCTATAATGGAGATTTGTTCTTTATTAGGTAAAGATGCTTTTATGGCTTTACAAAGGACTCTTAAACATTCTAAAATGTTGTCTAGTGATGTGAATGCTGCTTATGATCCTTTGTATAAGGAAGTTATGGATAAGCGCAATGCTTCCTTCTTGGGTCATGGTATTGCTTTTTGTAAATATACTGGAAGTCGTGGGAAAAGTGGAAGTAATGATGCGGATGCAGAATATGTTGCTGAGCTTCGAAAGATTATGGATGATAATCATGTTTCTTTTCAAATTTCTGAACTTGGTAAGGTTGATGCTGGTGGTGGAGGTACTATTGCTTACTTCTTAGCCAATTATAATGTTAAGGTAATAGATTGTGGTGTGGGGATTTTAAATATGCATGCTCCTTGGGAAATTTCTAGTAAAATAGATGTTTATGAAGCTTATAAGGGCTATATTGCATTTTTAAAAAATGCTTAATAAATATAAAAAATATTAGCTTGTTTCAAAGTTAATATTTTTTCATTTGTTTATATTTTTCTAGTTCCCTGAACTCGTATTCATGAGTTGCTGGACAAATATTTTCTAATGTTAATAGCTCACTTTTAATTTCATATTCAAATTGTTTAATTATATTTATATCTCTTTCTGTCGATAATAAATCAAAAACTTCTTCTAAAAATTTGATATGTTTTTCTAATTGTATGTAGCCTTTTGTTTCATAATAAAAGTAGTATTTTCTTCTATTTTCAGCAAAAATTTGTCTTAATATTTTTATATCTCCTTTTTCTATTTCATATGTTAGGCTTAGATTTGTACAAATGATAAAGGTATTTATTTCTTTTCTTTCTTTTTCTAAATCAATTAGAAGTTCTATAATGTGACTTCTTGTTTTTGGCAGTATTTGTTTTTTTATTTCAAAGTTATATAAATCTATATATTCTGCTAATTCTTTTTTTATTTCTTGTATTGTTCTTCTTTTTTTAGTTTGTTCTTTGTCTATTTCATTTTTTTTAAGAGATGCAGTAAAATAAGGTGTCATAGTAATTGGCTTTCTTTCTTCTTTTTCCTCTGTTTCATTGATAAAATGATTTATTGTTATTTTGCCTGTTTCTGTTACTTCAATTGCTTTTTTCTTTATTTTTATTTTTCTGTTTTCTTGTTTTTTCATTTGCTTTGATAAAGCTTTTCTTACAATATCATTTGCTGTTGCGAATATCTGGAGTTGTTTTAAGGCACTTAGAATTATTTCTATATCATTTTCTGTATAATTATTTTTTTTATCTATGTAATGTTCTTGAATATTTCTAGTTGCTTCAATAAATATTTCTTTAAAGTTTGTGTTATTCATATTTATTATTGTTGCTAGCATACTGACTATATTTGGGTTTGCTTTTCCTTTAAAATATAGTAACATTTTGTTATCTAATTCATGTATTGTGGTGAACTTTGTTCTATTATTTTGTTCTAGTATGCCTAAATCGATATTTAATTTTATAAAATACATGATAATATCTAGGTATTCTTCTTTTGTTAAACATTTTATGGTGTATAATTCAGTGATTATTAGTGTTAGGGTATAAAAGGAAGAAAAGGGTTGTAGGTTTTCCTCTTTTTCAAGATACTTTTTTATTTCTTTAATTATTATTCTTCTTTTTTCTATTTCATGTTCTATAGCTGTATTA
>JAAWCL010000029.1 GCA_022793235.1 Bacilli bacterium
TACCAAATCAAAAAAGAAATAACCATTCACAAAGAATATGGTACAAAAGACAACACAATCCCAGAAGAAGGTATAAGTTTTGATATTTATGATAGTAATAATAATTTAATAGATACAATTACAACAGATAAAGAAGGAAACGCAAAGATAAAATTACCATATGGAAAATATAAAGTAAAACAAAGAAATACAAATACTGGTTATACAAAAGTAAAAGACTTCGAAATAGAAGTAACAGAAGAAGAAAAAGAGTATGAGTATAAATTATATGACTACAAAATACCAATACCAAATACAGGTATAAAAGAAAGTAATTCATACTTATTATTTTTATTACTAATTCCACTTCTATATTTTTATAAAAAGAAAAATGTATTCTAAAAATATCATTAAAGTACTAATAGTGCTTCTAATAACCACAACAATAAACATACAAGAATCAACAAATGGAATAAAAAAGGAACGACTAACTATAAATAAAATACAAAATAAAAAAAATATAGAAAAAAATTTTTTACAAAATATTGAAAAGAGAGAAAAATATATATACGACGAATTACTAGCAACGATTTCTATCAAAAAAATAAATCTAATAAACAAACCAATATATAATAAAAATAGTAAAAAAAATAACATTGAAAAAAATATAACTATTTTAAAGGAATCGAGTATGCCAGATAACAACTCTAGTATTATATTTTTACTAGCACATTCTGGAATAGGTGAAAAAGCTTATTTCAAGAATATTCATAAGTTAGAAATAGAAGATACAATAGACTTAATGTATAACAAAAAAAATTATACTTATAAAATAAAGAAAATTTATGAGGACACAAAAGATGGATATTTAAAAATTACAAAAGAATATCAAAAAGAATTAATACTTACAACTTGTAGTCAAAATAAAGACAAACTACTAATAATAATTGCAACACCATAAAATAAAGGTTAATAATGTACAGGATCAACAAATATAACTCATTTCACAGTCAATATATATGGAAATGATGGGAGAAATATAATCACAAATACTTATGATGAAAGTACAAAAATAGCAACCAGAAGAAGAATGCTAACCGAAACAGAATCAGAATCGGTAGGCCGTAAAGAATACCAAAACAATAATTCTATGATTAATTCTTGTCCAATTTAAATAAATCTGTTTTTTTTGAATAGTACTGATATGATCGATGATAATAGTATATATGTAATTACAATATAAAAATAGTCAAATTAAAACATTTTTTATACTTTAACAAACAAATTATTTTTCTAAAAATTTATTGCATTACTAATCATATTAAGTAAAAATAACTAAAACTACACATAAATTATAAAAAAATCAAACAAACTATTTGTCTGATTTTTTATCTTCTGTAACAACATCTAAAGCCTTTTGAAATTGGTTATCATCCTCTTCCTTAAAAGTATCTCTATATTTATCATCCATAACTACTTCTATATCAGGTTCAACACCTTTTTTATTAATACTTTTTCCACTAGGAGTAAGCCAAGTCTCAGTTGTATACTTAATACTAGAACCACTGCTTAAAGAATATTCCTTTTGTACAGTTCCCTTTCCATAAGATTTAATACCAACAAGAGTAGCCCCATAAGACTCCTTCATAGCACCAGCAAGTATTTCAGAAGCAGAAGCACTCCCTTTATTAATAAGAACACTAATAGGATACTCTCGTTTCTCAGAACTAGTAGAATATACTTTTGTTTTTTTACCATTAGAATTAATTTGATAAATTACTTTACTCTTATCTAAAAATAAAGAAATAATTTTAGTAACTTGATCCAAATGTCCTCCTGGATTATCACGAACATCTATAACTAAACCATCTATTTTCTTCTTTTCTAATTTTTTTAAATGAGTATGAAATTGTGAATAAGTATTGCTAGCAAAAACAGAAACAGTAATAACACCCACTTTTTTACCATTCTTCTCTACTATTTTACTAGCAACAGAAGGAAGCTCAACACGATCAAGTGAAATCTTAAACAACTTCTTTTCTTCTCCCCTAAGTATTTCTAATTTAACCTCATCCTTCTTCTTAATCATAAGAACAACATCATTTAAACTTTTTCCCTCAACTGAAACACCATCAACTTTAGTAATAACATCACCCACTTGTACCCCTATGCGAGCAGCTGGAGAATTTTCAAAAATAGATACAACAGTAGGCTTTGACTCAACTAAAGAAACAGAAACACCAATACCCTCATATCTACCCTGCACAGTTTGATTAAATTCTTCTGTATCCTCTTCATCCATATAAGTGGAATAAGGATCACCCAAATAATTAACCATTCCAGCAATCGCAGCATCAATAAGTTCACTTTTATTAAGTTTCTTATAATACTCATGAACAACATTATCATAAGTCGTTACAAACTCTTCTAAGTATTTATCATTACCATTTTTAGAAAAAACAATCAAACTCCCTAATACACCACCAAATAATATAGCAATAAAAGCAATAACAGCAACTTCCGCTATAGTAAAAGTAGTACGTGTAATCCTTTTTTTCCTTTTATCCTTAAATTCTTTTAATTTTTCTTTCACAGCAAATTCTCCTTAAAATAAAAATCGCATTTTACTATGCGATTAAAATCAATAGTACTTCAAAAATATAAAAAGAATTGAAGCACAAAAGTAGACTACTCTACATGTTTATCTAAAAATTCTTCAAAAGAAGAAGTTGTATAATCGCTTACTTTTCCATCCTTAAAACGAATTATAGCAGAATCTTTAATTCTTAAATCTTGAATACGATCAACAGATATATTTTCTTCATCAGAAACTATACTTTTATTAATTCCCTCTGATAAATCAACAACATAAAGAGGAAGATGATTCTCTTTTTCACGATAACGACTAACTATATCAGTATAATCAGAATGTTCTGATAAAGGATAATAAAAAACGATATAATCTTTATCCTTCTTATCAAAACTTTCTCCTGCTATGATTTTAGAATATTGAATACTAACATTTTCATTTACTACAAATTCTTTTTTATTTAAAATAAAAACAGTAAGTAAATAAAACAAGGCAATAATCAAAAATACAATAACAACGATAATTATAGGTCCCTTAAAATTATTATCCATAACAGAATAATCAATATTTTTATTATTTTGAATCTGCTTTTTCATAATCCGCACCACCAACTAGATTATAACATAAGATAAAACAGATTGTAAAGCTTATTTCATAGTAGGTAAAACACTAATAGATTGAGCAACAGATACAAGTTCATCTTGATTTAATACATCACTTACTAAATAATATTCAACTCCACCACTAATAAAATTAAGAGAATTATTCGCAAGAACACCATAACTATCTTGTAATAAATAAGGTTCTCCATTAGTAGGTGTTACCATCATACTATCATTTCTACGAACAGTTTCTTCAACAAGTAGAAAAGGTTTTTCACCATCAAAAGTAAGAATAATCCTTTCACCATTATTAATTTTTTCTTCACTTACAAGTTTAGTACCACTAGGTAAACTAAGAGGATAAATACTATCTTCAAGTAAACTCACGCTCTCTTCTTCTTCACCTATTTCTACAACACAATTATCTAAACTAAAATAATCCTTTTTAAATGTAGGTTTATAATCTATTTTTGTAAATTTCATACTCATAAGAGCAACATGATTATCATCATAAACCTTTATAGACTTAAGTTTCAAATTTTTATCCAAAGTAATTTCCTGATTAACAAGCTTTCTATTATTTGGATAATTAACACTTGTTTTAAAAACAAATTTATTATCCACCTTTTCAAATTCTCTTTCCTCGTCATTTTTTATATCGTTTAACACAGATTGTAATAGATAGATTTGAGAATTACTATAAGGCCAATCACTTTGAAATTTAAAACTTTTATTAAGAGCTGGAGTAACAATATAAACGCCATCTTTATTTTTTAAAATAATTTGTTCATGATTATTAGAAGTATTGATTAAACTCACTTTATAATAATCATCTTTTTTATAGGCAACTTCAACATTATAATTGTACACATTTTCATCATTAACGATTTCTAAAACACCTTCTAAATAATAAGAATGATTAGAATCCATTTTTTTCTCTAAATCAGCAACTACTTCTTTTTCACTATTAGAACCACACCCTGTAATTAAAAATAAAAGAAAAAATAAACTTAATAAAATTTTTACTTTTTTCAATTTTTCACCTCTTTTTTCATTAAATTATATGTTTATTTTTTTTACTTATTACGTATAAAAATAAAATTTTTGGAAATAATAATTTTATAGAAAGGGTGATAAATTTGGAAATATTAAAAAAAATTGCACTAATATTAGTAATCATAGGTGCAATAAATTGGTTATTAGTAGGTGCATTTGAATTAGATTTAGTGGCAACAATTTTTGGATCTACAACAAGCATGATTGCAAAAATAGTCTACATCATAATAGGAATATGTGGATTAGTTTCAATTGCATACCTAATAGATGACAAGCATCATGATTAAAAATCATAATAATGAATTTAAAACTATGTCTTAGTTGATAGAAAAATAAACTGAACATAGTTTTTTACTTTTAATGTTAATAAAATAAGTACAAGAAAAAATACTGAGCAATAACCCAGTATTTAATCATTAACTTGTACAAGTAATCACAACTTTTACTTTCTTAATTTTAGAAGTATAATTAAGTTTTAAATCATCCCCCTTGACTTTTACTTCTACTTCATGTTCACCTGCACTATAATTCTTAAGATCAATATAAGCTTTAATATTATTAGCAGCAATAACCTCTACATTAGAACTACTTCCACTAACAACAACAACAACCTTACTATCTGCTTCACTTGAAGCCTGTACTTTACATTTACTATCCAAGTTTTCTGTTGTAATGGCAATATCATTAAACTCTTTGGTAACAGAATTATCTACATTTACCTTGACCGTAATATTTTTAATACTTAATTCTGTAACACCAGAAGGTTTTTCTAAAGTAATTGTATAAGTCTTGCTACTATCCAAATCTTTAACATCAATAGGAACATCAATAGAATTTATATCTTTAATTTCCTCTTCATCTCCATATATAGTAACTTCACCAACATTAGAGGAAAGAGAAGAAATACTTTTACCAAAAGCAAGTTCACCCTTAGGTATCAGCTTAATAGGGACAGTCTTTTTAGGAGACGTAACAGTAATAACAGCACCCACTTTTTTAGGTACAATTTCTACATCAACGACTTTACCATCAGCATCATAGGCAACAAGTGGAACATTTTTAAGTGTAACCTTTCCTTCTGTTGGATTACTAAGTTCACTAACATCAACCAATGCTTTTACAGTAGCCACTTTCTTTAATTTATATTCTGCACCCTTAATAATTACATCACTACGATCAAGTTCCACCTTAGTAATATTTAGTTTAGAATCAAGTTCCTCTTTATGTAGCACATCAACTGTTAATCCACGATTTTCAGAAACTTTTTCATATATAGTAACAGTAATCTGACTAGGATCAAGTTTATAATCAAGAGACTTTATACGTTGCGAATACTTAAGTGTTACTTTATGTGTTCCAGGTCTTAAACCTGTAAGATCAACAGCTACACCTTTAGAAGGAGACTGTGATGCAAGAAAAATATGCCTCTTCTGCCCAATAAGTGTCACATCAACAGTTTTAGGAATTCCTTCTACTACATACAACTCTTCATTATAAGTAGCCGTAACTTTTTGATCATATAACACTTCAGCATATTGATCAATCATAATATTAGCCTCATTATCAATAATTAAAAATGTACCAAATGCAAGTATAAGCGAAACCACAACTAAAGTAGATTTTTTATTAAGTAATTTATCTAAACTTTTACCTCCATTTTTTAATACCTCTAAAATAATAAGTATTAATTTAGTAATAGGAGTAATCAACCATTTATCAAAAAATAAACCTATACCTCTAATTATCTTCTTCATAAATATCTTCCTCATTTTCTATTACATCATTAGACATATCAATATCCTGTTTAGGTCTAAGCTCATCTATAAGCATCATACGAATATCATCTAAACTCAAATTATAAAAAAGTTCTCCCTTTACAGCAATACTCATTTTACCAGATTCTTCTGACACAATAAGGCTAATACAATCTGTCTCCTCACTAATACCAACAGCAGCCCGATGTCTTGTACCAAGTCTTTTATTACTAAGTTTAGAACTACTACTAGTAGGAAAAACGGCCCCTGCAACAGTAATCCTATCCCCTTGCAAAATAACCCCACCATCATGTAAAGGATTATTAGGAAAAAAGATAGAAATAAGAAGATCACTGGTTAAATCAGCATAAATTTTTTTAGCCTTATCTATATAATTACCCAAACTAATATCTCTTTCAATAACAATTAAAGATCCTATTCTTTGTCTTCTAAGATAATCCATAGCATTAACAATTTGATAAACCATTTTTTCTCTCTCATCAACCGTTAAAACCTTATGGCGTCCTAAAAGTTGATTTCGACCAAGTTGTTCCAATATATTACGAATTTCAGGTTGAAAAATCACAATAAGAGCCAAAGGACCATACATAATAACATATTCAAGTAAAACTCCAACTGTTGTAAAACCAAATAAATCACTAGCAACTTTTAATAATAAAACAATTGCAACACCTTTAAATATTAAAGAAAGTTTAACATTATTTCGAATATTTTTAAGTACCACATAAACAAGTAACCAAACGATTGATATATCAATGATTTTTTTTATTATTGATACAACTTCAGTAACTGTAATAGACAAATAAATCATCTCCTTTTTACTTATATACTCATATATTATATATTTAAAATAAATTATATTATAAACATTATGCTACTTAATCATAACATTTTCAAAAAAATAAAACAACAAGAAACGACAAACTAAAATAAAAAATAAGACCAAAACAAAATATAATAAAAAGAAACTAGATATGAAACCCAATTTCTAATTACAAGTATAACCCATAGAAGATAGCTTTTCTTTTAACCCACGACTACTCTCTCCTATTTTAATGGCATTTTCTCCATTCAAATCATTTATAGTATCAAATCTTAGAGAAGTGTCTTCTACTTCACTATTTCTTTTAATA
>JAAWCL010000030.1 GCA_022793235.1 Bacilli bacterium
AAAAATAACAATTCTAATCGAGAATATAACAATTTTCATTTTTGAGCAATGAAAAAGTAGTAAAAAAATGAAAATCGGGGCTTCCCCCAATAAGGTTATCTTTTATAATATATGAATAATAAAGATAAATTTTATAAGAATGATATGAACCCCGTTTCTTGGACAAAAAAGAAATGAGGTTTTTATATGAGCAAATTAAGTTATGAGGATAGAATAAATTTATATAATGACAGAAAAAATGGAGTATCTATTGGAAATTTATCAGCTAAATATCAAATAAGAGATTGTATGGTAAAATATATAGTTAGTTTAATAGATAAACATGGATATGATATTTTAAGAACAAACAAGAATGTATCTCATACAAAATATGAAAAACAAAAAGCAATAGATAGAGTACTAATAAATGGCGAATCTGCTTGGTCTGTTGCTATTGACATGGGATTACTTAGTTATGGATTGTTACAAAATTGGATAAAAAAATATAAAGAAAACGGTTATAATATAGTTGAACGAAAGCGAGGACGTCCAGCTATGCCAAAAGTAACAAAGAAAAAAGAAAACGAAACAGATAAAGAAAAAATCAAAAGATTAGAGGAAGAAAATCTATATTTAAAGGCGGAGCTAGAATATTCAAAAAAATTGAGAGCCGTTGTTCAAGCAAGGAAGAATCAACAACAGAAGAAAAAGTAAGTGTTGTAAATGAACTTCGGCTAACATATCCATTAATGATTCTTCTAAAAATATCTGGTTTAGCTAAATCAGTATATTATTATACTTTATCTAAAAAGAATAAAGATGACAAGAACAAGGAAATAATAGATAAAATAAAAGAAATATTTAATAATAATAAAGAAAGATATGGCTATCGTAGGATTACACTAGAACTTAAAAATCAAGGTTATAATGTTAATCATAAAAAAGTATATAGAATAATGGTTAAATTAGGATTAAAGCCATTAAAAAGAAATAAAAGAAAATATTCATCATATAAAGGAACAGTTGGTAAAATTGCTGATAACCTTATAGAAAGAGATTTTAGATCAGAAAAATTAAATGAAAAATGGTATACAGATGTAACAGAATTTAATCTACGTGGAGAAAAGATTTATTTGTCACCAATATTAGATGGATTTAATGGAGAAATAATATCCTATAATATTTCTAAATCCCCTAATTTAGAACAAATAAATGATATGCTTAATAAGGCATTTGAAGATAAAAATTTAGAAGGATTAATCTTACATTCAGATCAAGGTTGGCAATATCAGCATGAATCATATCAACAAAGACTAAAGAATAAAGGAATAAAGCAAAGCATGTCTAGAAAAGGCAATAGTATGGATAATGGAATGATGGAAAATTTCTTTGGGTTGCTTAAAACAGAAATGTTTTATGATCAAGAAGATAAATATAAAACATTAGATGAATTAATTTTAGCTATAGATGACTATATTAATTATTATAATTATGATAGAATAAAAGTGAAATTAAAAGGACTGTCCCCTATAAATTATAGGTTACAATCCTCTATTTAATAACTATTTATAAACTGTCCAATTTTTGGGGTTCAGTTCAAAACAAGTATCCAAAAATTAACTAAGCTCTTCTTCTATTCTCATAAGTTGATTGTATTTACAAACTCGATCTGTTCTAGACATAGAACCTGTTTTAATTTGACCCAAATTAAGTCCAACAGATAAATCCGCAATAGTAGTATCTTCCGTCTCGCCACTTCTATGAGAAAGAACAGTTTTATAACCATGACTATGAGCAAGCTCTATTGCCTCAAGTGTTTCTGTAATAGTACCTATCTGATTAACTTTAAGTAAAATAGCATTACCTGCTCCCATATCGATACCTTTTTGTAAGCACTCTTTATTAGTAACAAATAAATCATCACCCACAAGTTGAATCCTATCACCAAGTCTTTCTGTAACTTTTCTAAATCCATCCCAATCATTTTCATCAACAGGATCTTCTATAGAGACAATTGGATAAGTATTAACAAGCTTTTCATAAAAGTCAATTAATTCATCTGTTGTAAACTCTTCACCTGTAGACCAATGAAATTTATATTTTTTAGAATTTTTATCATAAAATTCACTTGCAGCAACATCAATTGCATAACAAACATCTTCACCTGGCTTATATCCAGCTTTAGAGACTGCCTCTGTAATAAGAGCAAAACCTTCCTCATTACTTTGTAAGTCTGGAGCAAAACCACCTTCATCTCCTACACCAGTAGTATACCCTTTTTCTTTAAGAACCTTTTTTAAACTATGAAAAACTTCAGCACCTACCCTTACTCTCTCTTTTATCGTATCTCTTTGAGGTATAATCATAAATTCTTGAAAATCCACTTTATTATCAGCATGTGCACCGCCATTAATAATATTCATCATAGGATAAGGCTCTGACATATTTCCATTCAAAAATTTTTCATTCACATACTTATAAAGTGGCACATTAGCAGAAATAGCACTAGCCTTTAATGCAGCCATACTAATACCAAGAATAGCATTTGCACCATACTTACTTTTAGTTTTAGTCCCATCTGCATCAATCATAACATAATCAAGTTCTTTTTGATTAGAAGCATCAAGTCCTAAAACAAGTTCTTTCAAAGGACCATTAACATTTTCTACAGCCTGCAAAACTCCTTTTCCATTATAACGAGTACCACCATCTCGAAGTTCTAAAGCCTCCCTTTCTCCAGTAGAAGCACCACTAGGAACAATTGCACGACCCATACTTCCATCTTCTAAATAAACATCCACCTCAACTGTAGGATTTCCTCTAGAATCTAGCACTTCTCTTCCAATAACATTTATAATTTTCATATTTTTCTCCTTTCAATTAATGAGATTTAAAGACACTATTCACCATCTAAATCCTGAACTAATTTTTTAAATTCAGCACCACGAATCTCACATTCCTTATACTGATCCCAAGAAGCGGATGCTGGAGATAAAAGTACAACATCCCCACTTTCAGCAATTTCTTTTATTTTAGTAAAAGCATCAGGCAAATATTCATAAATATAAGTATCAATCTCCATTCTACTTCCAAAATCAAGTACACGATCTCGACACTCACCTATACCAACAATAGCTTTGACATAAGTTAGATAAGGTTTTAAATCATCAAAATTTTGTCCTCGCTCTAAACCTCCTAAAATAAGAATAGTTGGTTCATTAAATGATGACAACGCAATTTGACTACACTTAATATTAGTAGCCTCAGTATCATTATAATATCTTACCCCTCGAACTGTCAAAACATATTCAAGACGATGTTCAACACCTGAAAAAGAAGAAATAACCTTACAAATGGTATCATTATCTACATCAAGCTCCTTACAAATAGTAATAGCGCAAATACAATTCTCTACATTATGAAGACCAGGGATTTTAATATCACAAATATCCATTACCTTATCATCATAATAATAAATACTACCATCTTTTAAATAACCTCCACCAATTTCCCTTTTACTAGAAAAATATTTAATTTGACTTTTTATATCTTTTAATTCATCCATAACATCAGAATTTTCAAAATTTAAAATGGCAAGATCTGTATCTTTTTGATTACGAAACATTTTTGATTTTACAAATTTATAGTTTTCATAAGTACCCAAAAAGTCAATATGTGCAGGACTATAATTAGTAAGTAAGCTAATAGTTGGTTGAAATTTTACTAGGTTAACACTCTGTTGACAACTAATCTCCATTACAAGAATATCACCTGACTTTACTTTACGCAAAATATCACACAAAGGATAGCCAATATTTCCAGCCAAATGCACACGATCCCCATAATATTCATGAAGAATCTTATAAGTAAGAGTTGTGGTCGTTGTTTTTCCATTCGTACCAGTAATTCCAATAATACAAACATCTTTAGGTAATAACCGATAAGCCAGTTCAACCTCATTTATCACTTCTATACCTAAACTTTCAGCTAACGATACATACTTATGATCATTTCTTATACCAGGATTTTTAATTAAATAATCAAAACTAGAATCTAGCAAATCATCTGGATGACTACCAAACACAAACTCTACTCCCAAATCTTTTAATTCTTTTATTTGATCTTGATCATGCGTCTTTTCCTCTTTAAAATCATTTAATAGAACAGAACATCCCATTTTTATAAGTAATTTAGCACATGAAGTACCACTTCTAGCCATGCCCAAAATAAATATTTTTTTGTTTTCAAACATAAAATCACCTAATATAAGTATACTACAATTATCATATTTTCAAAACAATAATATTTTGATATAATAGGAATAGTAAATTAAGGAGGAACAATGAAAATAATTACCTTAGATGAACAACAATTTGATACTTTTGCCAAAAACCATAAATACAGTAACTATTATCAAACCTCTTCCTATGGAAAAACCATGAAAGAAAATGGTTTTAATATTCATTATCTAGGACTAAAAGATGATAGTAACCAAATAATTGGAGCAAGTTTAATTATTTACAAAGAAATATTTATAGGCAAAAAAATAGCATATGCTCCTAGAGGCATACTAATTAATTATAAAGATAGACCTCTCCTACAAGAAATGGCCCAAAAATTAAAGCAAGTCTTAGGAAAACAAGGATTTCTAATATTAAGAATGGATCCATACATCTTAGCAACAATAAGAAATAAAAATGGAAAAGTAATAAATATGAATAAGGATATCAATGATATCATGAAAAATATTAAATCAGCCAGTTTCAAATACAAAGGACAAAATAAATTTTTCGAAAACGAATTACCAAGATACGAAGCAATATGTCCATTAAATGAAGATCTCAGAATAATATTTAAAAATTTAAGTAAAAGAACAAGACACAAAATAAATAGAGCTGTTGGTTGTGGTATAACTATTTTTAATGATAAAGAAAAAAATATAAATAAATTATATGAATTTATAAAAGACAAAACACAACTTTCAAAAAAATACATAGAAGATTTAATAAAAAATTATGAAACTAGTAATATTTATTTTGCAGTATTAAATACAGATTCATTTGTAATAGAAGCAAAAAAAAGATATGAACAAGAATTAGAAAAAAACGATCAATTAGCAACAAAAATACAGATAATAAGACAAAAAATAGATACAATAAAATCAAAGTATTTAAATGCCAAAATGGAATCAGACAAATTAATAAATACATATAAAAAGGATTTAGTACTAGCAACAGAATTACTAAAAAAATATCCAGAAGGTTTTATAATTGGTGCAGCACTTACAATTGAGCACAATGATACATCAAACTTTATAATAGACGGATTTGATAAGAAATATTCTCATTTAAATTGCACATATTTAATAAAATGGTTCATAATAAATGAAGCAAAGAAAAAAGAACTAAAATATGTAAATTTCAATGCTATAGTAGGCGAATTCAAAAAACAAAATCCATACAAACAATTAAACGAACTAAAATTAGGTTTAAATACAATACCAACTGAATATATTGGAGAATTTGAATTAATATTAAATAAATTTAATTATACGCTATATAAAAATTTCAGTAAAGAAAAAAACTATAAACTAAAAAATGAACTAACAAAAAAAGAGGAAAAGTAAAAAACCATCCCTAAAAGAGAGGACTTTTCTCTGAAGCCTATAAGGCTTGATAGTGACAGTTCCATCTTGTATGAGATAATGAACTTTCATCATCATTTCTTCGTCTCATAAAATAAATCCCCACTTGACTTTAGATTTTGGTTGGCAGATCATTTTCTATTATATCAAAGGAGGATTTATTTTTTTCTTAACGCTACCGCTTCTTCAGCTCTCACCTACATAGTGGGTGATTTTATTATGTTCTGGGGTAAGAACATAATAAAAAATAGATTCTCATCTTGAGAATCTATTATTCACTATTACATATCTCCTCTTGATAAAAACAAAAATCAAAAAAGAGTTCCAAATAGAACTCTTTATTTTATTATTCGATAACTTCTGAAACAACTCCAGCACCAACTGTACGTCCACCTTCACGAATAGAAAATTTAGTACCTTGTTCAAGAGCAATTGGGTGAATTAATTCAACATCAAAGTTAATATTATCACCAGGCATAACCATTTCTGTACCTTCTGGTAAATCAATAACACCAGTTACATCTGTAGTTCTAAAATAGAACTGAGGACGATAATTTGTAAAGAATGGTGTATGGCGTCCACCCTCTTCTTTGCTAAGTACATAAACAGAAGCTTTAAATTTAGTATGTGGAGTAACGCTTCCTGGTTTAGCAAGTACTTGACCACGTTCAACTTGTTCACGAGAAATACCACGTAATAAACATCCAGCATTATCTCCTGCTTCAGCATAATCAAGTTGTTTTCTAAACATCTCAATACCAGTAACAACTGTTTTTTGAGTATCTTTAATACCTACAATTTCAACTTCCTCATTAAGTTTTAATTGACCACGCTCAACACGTCCAGTAACAACTGTTCCACGTCCAGTAATAGTAAATACATCTTCAATACTCATTAAGAATGGCTTATCAGTATCCCTCTCAGGAGTTGGAATCCATTCATCAACAGCAGCCATAAGCTCATCGATCTTTTTAGACCATTCACTGTCTCCTTCAAGAGCTTTTAATGCAGAACCACGAATAATTGGAGTATTATCACCATCATATTCATATTCAGTCAATAGATCACGAACTTCCATTTCTACTAAATCAAGTAGTTCTTCATCTTCAACCATATCACATTTATTTAAGAACACAACCATTTTTGGTACACCAACTTGACGAGCAAGTAAGATATGTTCACGAGTCTGAGCCATAGGTCCATCAGTTGCAGCAATAACTAAGATTGCTCCATCCATTTGAGCTGCACCTGTAATCATATTTTTTACATAATCAGCATGTCCTGGACAGTCTACATGAGCATAATGTCTCTTATCAGTATTATACTCAACATGAGCAGTATTAATTGTAATACCACGTTCTCTTTCTTCTGGTGCTTTATCAATATTAGCGAAATCAACAGCTTCATTACCATTTTTTCCAGCTAAAACTTTTGTAATTGCAGCAGTAGTAGTAGTTTTACCATGATCTACGTGACCAATTGTACCAATATTAACATGTGGTTTGGTACGTTCAAATTTTCCTTTTGCCATAATTATTTCCTCCTTTATAAATTAAATTATTACAAAATATATTTTATCTAATAATTAAAGTTTTTACAAGCTTTTTAATACGTTTTTAAAATTTTTTTAATTGCCACTTTTTTTAATAATCTCTTCAGCAATATTCTTAGGTACTTCTTCATAATGATCAAAGAACATTACAAAGTTTGCTCTACCTTGTGTATTACTTCTAAGAGATGTTGCATAACCAAACATTTCTGAAAGTGGAACCATAGCACTTAATTTCACAGCACCAAGTTGTGTATCTTGACCAAGCGGTCTACCACGACGACCTGTTAAGTCCCCCATTACATTACCAAAATATTCCTCTGGTGTTGTAACATCAACTTTCATAATAGGTTCTAAAATAACTGGCATACACTTATTCTTCATCTCTTTAACAGCAAGACTAGCAGCCACTTTAAATGCCATTTCATTAGAGTCTACATCATGATAACTACCATCATGCAAAGTAGCACGGACATTAATCATAGGATATCCTGCAAGAACTCCATTTTGAAGAGCTTCCTGTAGTCCCTTATCAACAACAGGTATATATTCACGAGGAACAACACCGCCTACAACTTTATCAACAAATTCATAAACTTGTTCTTCAAGTGGTTCAAATTCAACCCAAACATGACCATATTGTCCACGTCCACCTGATTGTTTAATATATTTACCTTCACAATCACCCTTTTGCTTAATCGTCTCACGATAAGCAACTTGTGGCCTACCAACATTTGCTTCAACGTTAAATTCACGTTTCATACGATCAACTATAACATCAAGATGTAACTCACCCATTCCAGCAATAACAGTTTGACCTGTTTCATGATCTGTGTGAACTTTAAATGTAGGATCCTCTTCTGCTAGTTTTTGTAAAGCAATAGCCATTTTATCTTGATCAGCCTTTGTCTTAGGTTCAACTGCAAGTTCAATAACTGGTTCAGGAACTACTAAACTCTCTAATACAACAGGATTCTTTTCATCACATAATGTATCCCCTGTTGTTGTATTTTTAAGCCCAACCGCTGCTGCAATATCCCCAGTATACACATCACTAATTTCTTGACGTGTATTAGCATGCATTTGTAAAATACGTCCAATTCTCTCCTTTGTATCCTTAGTAGAATTAAGTACATAACTACCACTACTTAAATGACCAGAATAAACTCTAAAGAATGTTAAACGTCCAACAAATGGATCAGTCATAACTTTAAAAGCCAAAGCACTAAATGGTTCATTATCATTTGGATGACGTTCTACCTCATTTCCATCCAAATCAGTTCCACGAATAGAAGCAATATCAAGTGGACTAGGTAAATAATCAATAATAGCATCAAGAAGTAACTTAACACCTTTATTACCTAAAGCAGTACCACACATAACTGGGAAAAACTCTGCTTTTAATACTCCACTTCTAACTGCTTTCTTTATCATATCAACAGAAACTTCACCACCATCAAGATAAATTTCCATTAATTCATCATCAAACTCAGCTACAGCTTCAATTAATTCTCCATGTTTCTCCTCTGCTATAGATTTAAGATCCGCTGGAATTTCAATTTCCTCAGCTTCCTCTTCAGCTTTACCATCATAATGATAAGCTTTCATAGTAACTAAATCTATAATTCCATTAAATTGATCTTCTGCACCTATAGGCCATTCAATTGGAGCATACTTAACCCCTAATCTTTGTCCAATAGATTTTAAACTAAATTCAAAATCAGCTCCCATTTTATCCATTTTATTTGCAAAAATAATTCTAGGAACCTTAAAGTCAGAAGCTTGTCTCCAAACTGTTTCAGTCTGAGGTTCTACTCCTGCTTGTGCATCGATTAATGCAACAGCACCATCAAGCACACGTAAACTTCTACTAACTTCTATAGTAAAGTCAACATGTCCTGGTGTATCAATAATATTATAACGGTATCCTTTCCAATGTGCAGTAGTAGCAGCAGATGTAATAGTAATACCTCTTTCTTGTTCTTGTACCATCCAATCCATTTGAGACTCACCATCATGAGTTTCACCAATTTTATGAATTTTTCCTGTATGATATAAGATACGTTCTGTACTAGTAGTTTTTCCTGCATCAATATGAGCCATAATACCAAAATTTCTGGTATGCTCTAAAGATGTATCTCTTGCCATAAATTTTCCTCCTACCATCTATAATGTGCAAAAGCTTTATTGGCTTCAGCCATTCTGTGAGTATCTTCACGTTTTTTGACCGCTCCACCTGTACCATTAGCAGCATCCATAATTTCATTAGCTAAATTAATAGCCATCCCTCTGCCACCACGTTCACGAGCGTATTTTGTTAACCAACGTAGTCCAAGTGCTTGACTTCTAGCAGGACTAACCTCAGTAGGTACTTGATAATTAGAACCTCCAACACGACGAGATTTAACTTCAAGTTCTGGTTTAATATTTTCCATAGCCTTAGTAAAAACTTCTAATGGATCACTACCAGTTTTTGTTTTGACTTGTTCAAATGCATCATAAACTATTGTTTGAGCTATCCCTTTTTTACCATCTAACATGATTGTATTAATTAACTTAGTAACAACCTTAGAATTATAGATAGGATCAGCTAGGACATCTCTTTTTACTGCACGTCTCTTACGCATTTTCTATTCCTCCCTTCAAAATTTTAATGTTATTTACCCTCTTTAGGTTTTTTAGCACCATATTTACTGCGACCTTGTTTACGGTCTTGAACTCCTGCTGTATCAAGTGTACCACGAATTACATGATAACGAACTCCGATTAAGTCTTTAACACGTCCACCACGAATTAATACAACACTATGTTCTTGTAAATTATGACCAATACCTGGAATATAAGTATCTACTTCTTTTCCATTACTTAAACGAACACGCGCATACTTTCTTAAAGCAGAGTTTGGTTTTTTAGGTGTTTTAGTACCAACACGAGTACAAACTCCACGTTTTTGAGGTGATGAAACATTAGTTGTCTTTTTCTGAATAGAATTAATACCAACTTGTAATACTGGAGCCTTGCTCTTTCTTACTTTATCTTTACGTTTTTTATGTACTAATTGATTGATTGTAGGCATATAATATATATCTCCTTTCTTGACACATACCCTGGTGTATCATTTTGGTTTCTAATAAAAGCTTTGCCTAATGCAAAACTAAACCAATTACTGATACTTTATCACTAAAAAAAATATTTGTCAATTAACTTTCAACATTTTCCCTTATTTTATGTGTAGCGTTACAATTGATGTGACACCTTTTGAATATAAAAAAAGCAATAAGTCGTATAAAATATTAATTGAAATAAAAATCTATACGAAAGGACTTATTGCTTATGACTAGTATAACACAAAATCAAAGATATTTGCCACATGAATTAAACACAAAGTATTATGCCACAAAATTATATAGGAGCGGTTATTCTATTTCTTTCGTTTGTAGAAGATATAAAATTTCTAAATCCTCTCTTATGAGATGGAATCGTAAATTCGATGGTAATAAACAATCTTTAGTTGATAAATCTCATAAACCTATCTCTAAACATCCTAATGCTCATACTGATACTGAAATTAAATGGATTAAAAATCTTATTAGAAGAAATCCTCATATCTCGATGTCTGAATTATATGGTAAATTAAGAACTGAATATGGATATTCTAGACATGCTGCTTCTTTATTTAGAATCATTATAAAAATGGGATTCTATGTTGATAAAGTAAAACATAATAAGTATGTTCCTAAACCTTATGATATTCCCACTAACATGGGCATTAAATGGCAACTTGACGTTAAATATGTTCCAAAAGATTGTTACTCTGGTACTGATAAAGAAAAGTTTTATCAATATACAGTAATTGATGAAGCAACTCGTGAAAGATTTATTTATCCTTATAA
>JAAWCL010000031.1 GCA_022793235.1 Bacilli bacterium
ACCGTCTTTATAAACGACCATGCGGTCCAAGAGATTTTTATAAAATGCCTCACTATTTGTCAAACCATTAAGAATATCAATTATTTTATAACTTCTTATATTTTTTACTTTTTTATGTTTTTGTGTTCTCTTTTTTCTATCTATTTAATTTCTTCTTTTTCAATCTATTTTGATTTAGTTCTTTTGTGTAAATAAATGTAAAAAATATTTATAAATACTGTAAAATTATCTTTTTGATTACTAGATATTTTATGATTTAAATTTATTTATTATGTAAAACATAACTATTCTTTATAATTTTTCTAAAAAAAGGGCTACACCATCATTATTATTTGACTCTGTTTCATAATTTGCTTTTTCTTTTACTACTTCAAAGGCATTTTTGACTGCTACACCACAGCCTACCCATTCCATTATTTCTAGATCATTTAATCCATCGCCAAAAAATATCATTTCTTCCTTATTTACTTGTAGAAATTCTCCTAATTTCTCTAGGGATTCTTTTTTATCAATATTTTTGGGACTGATACTTATATGTTTGTTATCTATATTCGAGTCTTGCATAACGATAGTATTCAAATTATACTTCTCTCCTATTTCCTTTGTGATGGTTTCAATATTTTTATTGTCCTTTAATGTTATATTTATCTTTGCTACTTCTTCTTTTATTTCATCAAGAGTATCTATATTTATTATGAATGAGGGAGGATTTATCTTTCTTATCTTATATCTATAATAGTTATTTAGACTACAATAGTCTATTTTTAAAGCTTCACTTTCCAGTTCTTCTGTTATTTCTTTTACTACTGCCTTTTGTAATTCTTTTTTAAATACTATTTTTTTTCGCTTTATATCATATATGTAGGCTCCATTATCTAATATCAAATAGGTAAATGTATTTAAATCTATTATTTCTTCTACTGCACCTAATGTTCTTCCAGTCACTGCTACTGTTATATACCCTTGTTCTTTCTGTTTTTTTAATGTATCTTTATTTTTTGGAGATATTTTCCCATCATCTCTTACAAGCGTACCATCAAAATCTGTTGCTATTAGTTTGTACTTCTTATCCATTTTTTCTCCTTTTTTACTGTCTTGTCATTTTTATACTATTTTAAATTCAATCTAAATGTTTGCTAGTAGTTGTGTAACTAAGTCAATAATTTGATTTGATATGACATTTTCCGTTATTCCTACTGCTATTTTTTTTATAAGGCCTAACTCTTTTTTCACTTTTATTGGCTTTTCTTTTTGTTCTACCATATGAATAGTTTCTAATACCATTTTTTTAATTTCTTCAAAGTTATCACTATCATTTTCTTTTGGTTTATTCTTTTTTAATAATCCATCCATTTCATAAAGAATGTCTAGTATTTTATCATAATTCGCATTACTTTCATTCGATATTTGCATTGAATTACCATCTCCCTGTTGTAACTTTATTCCTGTGGCATTTCCTCCTATATTTATTATATTTTTTGTTATATTTTCTTTTGTCATATATTCTCCTAATCTATATGCTGCATTTCCTACATCCATCATTGTTATAAAATAATCCCTTCCTTTTTGATATATTTGCTCAGCTATTAAAAAATTGGAATTATTATAATCACACCACGTATGTAAATCTTCTTTAAAATTTTTTCCAATTGATTTTAACAGTTTTACTTCTTTTTCAGTTACATTATTTTTTTCAATTGCATTTTTTACTAAGGACAAATCATATTTTATTGTATTAAAATAGTGAATTGTTGTTGCACTGTGCTTTGAAAATTAAATGGTATTTTATTCCAATACCCACAATTTTTTAATTTCCTATACTGTGTTGTAATTAATTCTTCCTTTTCATTCGTTAATTCTATCCACTTCTCTATATCTTCTAATATATCTTGTAATGACTGTATTTCATATGATGTGAATCCTCCAAACATTCCTTGTGCCATAAATTCTCCTTTTTATTTGTAGGGTAATCCTATATAGGTTATTGCTTCTATATAATTAAAGTGTAATATAATTCTTTATTTTTTTCCACAAAATAATTTAATTTTTATGTTAAAAGGAGAGGAGTAAACGATTTCATATTATATTATGTGAGGTGTACTTTTTTCATATTCAAACAAATGGATTAGCAAAGATTCAAAAAACATTGTAATTCCTTTCATTCATTTTAGAATCTTCTTGATTGTTATCCTATCGTATTTTTGGGTTGTTTTTCATTATATGAACATTGTATTTCTATTATTTGTTTTTTTAATTCTGCATATATATCGGTTGTAATAATTTCACCATTTGCTATTTTATAGAAAACATCTACAACATATTCTGGTATTTTTGTTCCTATTAGTAATCTATTTATTATTTCATCAAAAGATAGTTCTTCTTCTAAATCTTTTTGTGGAATATCCTTTTCTTGAGTTTGAAGATACTGTTTAAAAAATGTATCGAATTTTTCTATCGGGGTTATACGTTTTATTTCTGTTTTTTTCTCTTCTGTATAAAACTTTATTATATCTTTTGCATTTACCCTATTTATACTTTGTAATAATTCTTCTGGAAATACATTTTTAAAATATTTATTTATTTGAATTGAACTATCAAAAATGGAGTAAATGTCTGCTCTTACCTCTTCTAAAAAATTACCATGAAATTTGTTGTACATTTCTGAACCAAGAAATATCTTTAATATAGCATTTTTGTACCAACCATATATAGAAGTATTTTTTAGTAATAATCCATAATCATTAAACCCTTGTTGAAATATTTCTACTTCCCTATGCTTTTCTATATGACCAAATTCATGTGATAACATTTGTAATTCCATTAGATTTAAATAATCTATTCTTAAATCTTCAGGCACTTCATCATTAAATTTTATATTTTTATCTAAATAGTCTGTAAATATTCTTAATCTTCCTATATTTTGTTGATAGTCTCCAAATGCAAAACTTTTGTCATCTGTGTTTTCTGTTACTATTATTTCTTTACAATATTCGTCTAAATCTAATTCTTTTAAATGAAATAAAATATAAAACTTTAACATGTTATGACTCAATCTTTTATGATTTTTTATACAAGAGTTCATTATTGCTATCCCAACTCTATTTATATCATTTTCTAAATCTATCTCTTTGTATTTTTCAATTACAATACTTAGGTAGTAATTAATCAACAAATCTATGCCTTCATTATAAATAGGATTACCTTCTAAAAATTTTTCTATTTTGTTTCCTAAGTAGGTGATATCTTCTATTTGTTCTTTTTTTATATATAATTCTGCTGTTAGCATAAAACTTTGTAAGCTTGTATCTTTTTTACTTTCTTGTTCTTCTTTTAAATACTTCTTAAATATTTCTATTTTTGTTAATTCTATTAGACAATCATTATCTAAATAAGAATTATAAATTAAACTTATTAATTCTTCCTTGGATAAAACATTTATTTTATCTTTATAATTTACAAGAAACAGATGGCTGTTTTTTATGTAATAAAGAGATTTTATAAAAATGGCGGAATGATATGAACCCCGTTTCTTGGACAAAAAAGAAATGAGGT
>JAAWCL010000032.1 GCA_022793235.1 Bacilli bacterium
CTATCTTCTATGGGTTATACTTGTAAAGATTAGGTTCGAGGGGATCTAATTTTTTCTTTATAGTTTATTTTATTTGTTCCTTATTTTTTAAGTGACTTTTGTTTATAGTGTTTGTTATAATGATATTTGTAAATATAGTTTTAGTGAAAGATGAGGGGATTTTATGTCTGATGTGGAACTTAGGATAGAAGAATTAACAAAAATATTGAATGATGCAAATTATAGTTATTATGTAAATGCAAATTCAATTATTACAGATCAAGAATATGATAAATATATGAGAGAATTAGAAGAACTTGAGGAAAAGTATCCTAGTTATGCTAAGGAAGCTTCTCCTACTAAAAGAGTAGGTGGGGAAGTAATTGATTCATTTAAAAAGGTTTATCATGAGAAACCAATGTTATCTTTGAGTGATGTTTTTTCTGAAAGTGAAGTTATTTCTTTTCATGATCGTATTATTAAAGAAGGAATTTGCCCTAAATATGTATGTGAATTAAAAATAGATGGTTTATCTGTTTCTCTTTTGTATAAGAATGGACTTTTAGTTCGTGGTGCTACTCGTGGAGATGGTGTTGTTGGAGAGGATATTACGCATAATGTAAAGACTATTAAGTCAATTCCTTTAAAACTTAATCAGCCTGTAGATATTGAAGTACGTGGTGAAATTTTTATGAATAAAAAAACATTAGAGGAAATTAATGTTGAACGAATTAAAAATCATGAAAAACCACTTCAGAATACACGAAATGCAGCTGTTGGCTCTATTCGTCAATTAGACAGTCGAATTGCGGCCAAACGTAATTTAGATAGTTTTATTTATCATTTACCTAACCCTGAGGATTATGGAATAAAAACGCATATAGAAGCATTAGAATTTATGAAAAAGTTAGGCTTTAAGGTTAATCCTAATAATAGACTTGTAAATGATATACATGAGGTACTTGATTTTATTGTTGAAAAAACAGATACCCGTAATCAATTACTTTATGATATTGATGGTATTGTTATTAAGGTTAATGATTTAATACAACAAAGTGATCTAGGATATACTGCAAAATATCCTAAATGGGCTACTGCTTATAAATTTCCTGCAGAAGAAGTTTTAACAAAACTTACAGATATCATTTTTACTGTTGGAAGAACAGGACAAATTACACCTAATGCAGTACTTGACCCTGTAATTGTTATGGGTTCTACCATATCTCGTGCAACTTTACATAATGAGGATTATGTTAAGGTTAAGGATTTAAGAATTGGAGATACTGTGTCTATTCGAAAAGCAGGAGATGTTATACCAGAAGTAGTTGAGGTAAAAAAGGAACGTAGGACTGGACTTGAGAAGGAATTTGTTATGATTGATAAATGTCCTATTTGTGATAGTGTTTTAGCAAAAAAAGGTGAACAAGTTGACTATTTTTGTGTTAATGATCATTGCTCTTCTAGAAAGATTGAGGGGTTAATTCATTTTGCTAGTCGTGATGCTATGAATATAGAGGGACTTGGAGAGAAAATTATTGAGGATTTCTTTAATTTTGGTTTTATTAAAGAAGTTTCTGATATTTATTTATTACAAAGTCATAGAGAAGATTTAACGAGACTTGAAGGGTATGGAGAGAAATCTATTACTAATTTAATTGATGCTATTGAGAAAAGTAAAGAAAATTCATTGGAAAAGCTTCTATTTGGTCTTGGCATTTCTCATGTTGGAAGTAAAACAGCTAAAGTTATTGCTAGCCATTTTCATACAATCGATTGTTTAATGCATGTAGGTTTTGAGGAGTTAAATTCTATTCGAGATATAGGTGATGTTATTGCTAAAAGTGTAGTTTCCTATTTTCAGGATGAAAAAAATATTTGTCTTATTCAGCGTTTAAAGGAATTTGGTCTTAATATGGAATATTTAGGGAAAAAAATTGTGCAACACCCATTTTTTAGTGGAAAAACATTTGTACTTACAGGTAGTTTAAATATGTATACACGTGATGAGGGAAAGGCACTTATTGAATCTTTTGGTGGTAAAACGGTAGAATCTGTATCTAAAAAAACGGATTGTGTTATTGTAGGCGAAAATCCAGGAGGGAAGTATGATAAAGCAGTGAATCTTGGTATAAAAATACTTACAGAGAAAGAATTTAAAGAGATGATTGATAGTATTTAATCTTTTTTTGAATTTATTTAAAAAAAGTTGTACAAATTCCTTAAAATATGTTATAATAGGCCTAATTTAAGGGGGATGTGTATGTTTTGGAATAGGAATAAGATATCTGAATTAAAATTAGAAGATATAGATGATGAAAAAGATTTATTTAGGTCTGATTTAGAGGAATATTTGGATGAAGAAGAAGTTAATGATGTTTCTTATGTTCATGATGAAAAGAAGGATGAAAATATAATAGAAGTTTCTTATCACGAAACAAATAATTCAATAAGAGTAATAAATAAATTTGTTAATATTTTCTTGATTTTTGTTATTGTGATTGGTGGTGCTGTTTTTCTAGATACTCTTTGTGTCTCTAAGTTTAATGTTGGTCCGTTTTTTGCTGTAAAGACTAAAACTTATAATGATGGAGGGACTAAGGAATATAAAGGCTTGTTTTATAAAGTTATAAAATATGCTGAAAGGGAAGGTAGAGTTGATACTGTTATTGGTTCTTGGAAACTTGATTATTCTGTAAAATCAAAAGATACTGATATTCTTGATTTGGCACTTAATTTCAATAATGATTTAAATTATTCTATGGATACTTATATGGATCAGTATTTAAAAATAAGTGGAGAAATTTCAGATATCTCAGAAGAGATGGTTATTTTAAAATATAATGATGAGGATCATAAATATAGTACAACTATAAGATGTAATTTATTAGATTCTTCTGTAGAATATAAAAAGGGTGATCAAGTGGAAGTTGTAGGTACTTTATATAATTATAGTAATAAAAATGATACTACTCTTTTTATGAAAAACTGTTATATAAAATAGAAGGTATTTTGAATTCTTCTATTTTTGTTTTTAGATAGATTATCCTATATAGTAGGTAATATATTATAAGTTAAAAAGAAGAAATTACTCATTTCTTTTTTCTTTCAAAAAATATATACTTATGATATTATATATACAGTTAGGAGGAAGTCTATGAATAATAAACTAAGTCGGGAAGAGGTTTTACATGTAGCAGAGCTTGCTAAAGTTCGAATAAAAGAGGATGAGCTTGAAAAGTACCAAATTGATTTGGGGAAAATATTTAATGATATTGCTAAGATAGATGATGTTAGTGGTTATGATGATGCTATTATTATTTCACCATTTCATGAAGATGCTCGTTTAAGAGATGATGAAGAGGTAGAAGAGGTTCTTGTCTCTGATATTTTAAAAAACGTACCATGTCATAGTGGGAATTATATAGAAGTGCCGGTGGTTATCAATGAGTAAATATTTAGATCAAAGTATTTTGGTAATACATGAGTTGTTAAAAAGTAAAAAAATTAAACCTATTGATTTGGTTTTAGAAGCTTATGAGAGAATAGAAGAAAATAAGGACCTAAATCTTTTTATTACTTTAAATAAAGAAGAGGCTTTAAAGGAAGCTAAACTTTTGGAAGATATGGAAGTTGATAATCTATTATTTGGAATTCCTATAGCTCTTAAGGATAATATTGTAACTAAAGATTTAAAAACAACTTGTGCATCTTTAATGCTTGCTAATTTTATGCCTATTTATGATGCCAGTGTTGTTTTAAAGTTAAAAAAGAGGCATATGATTGTTATTGGTAAGACAAATATGGATGAGTTTGCTATGGGTTCTAGTAGTCGTACTAGTTATTTTGGTGCGCCTCATAATCCTTGGAATATAGAAAAAGTAACTGGAGGAAGTAGTGGTGGTAGTGCTGGTGTTGTTGCAGCAAGAATTGTTCCATTTGCTCTTGGAAGTGATACAGGTGGTAGTATTCGACAACCTGCTAGTTACTGTGGAATTGTGGGAATGAAGCCTACTTATGGACGGGTGTCTCGTTATGGTCTTGTAGCTTTTGCTTCTAGTCTTGATCAAATTGGACCTATGACAAGAAATGTTTATGAGAATGCACTTTTGTTGAATGCTATTGTTGGAATGGATTCTAAAGATTTAACCTCTGTTTCTCTAGAAAAAGAAGACTTTACTCGTTTTATTGGAGAGGATATTTGCGGAATGAAGATTGGTGTTCCTAAGTATTTTATGAGTGATATTGTATCCATTGAAATAAAAGAAAAGATGGAGAATGTGTTTTCTTTATTAAAAGAGGCTGGTTGTATTGTTGAATATATTGATATTTCTTATATTGAACAGGCTGCTCGTTTGTATCAAGTTATAGCTATGGGAGAGGCAAGTAGTAATCTTGCTCGGTTTGATGGTATTCGTTATGGTTACTCTTGCAAAGATCCTAAAGACATTGATGATTTATATTATAGAAGTCGGGAGGAAGGTTTTGGCGAAGAGGTAAAACGAAGAATTATGGTTGGAAGTTACCTTTTGAGTGGTGAAAACGCTAAAAAGTATTATGATAAAGCTATGTCTGTTCGTAGTGATATACGTACTAGCTTTTTAGATGCTTTTAAAAAATATGACTTACTTGTTGGTCCTACGACTGTAAGTTGTGCTTGTGATATAGCAGAGGATATGTCTGATCCATTAAAAGGTTTTATGGATGATGTGCTTGTTATTCCTGTTAATATGGCAGGTCTTCCAGGACTTAGTTTACCTATTGGATTTTCAAAAGAAGATATGCCTATTGGTATGCATATTATGGCAAATGATTTTGATGAGGCAACTATTTATAAATTGGCTAGTTTTATTGAAGAAAAACTTGCGTTAGATTTATGTCCGAGAGGAGGGAATTACCATGAGTAATTATATACCTACTATTGGTATTGAGGTACATGTAGAACTCAATACAAACACAAAGATATTTTCTAATAGTACAAATGGTTATGGAATGAGTGCAAATACATTGGTTAATGAGATTGACTTAGGGTATCCAGGGACTCTTCCTTTACTTAACCAAGAAGTTTTAAATATAGGGATCAAGGCTTGTCATGTACTTCATTGTAAGATTCGTCATGAAATGCATTTTGATAGGAAAAATTATTTTTATCCTGATAATCCAAAGAATTATCAAATTACACAATCAAGAACGCCTATAGGTTATGATGGTTATGTGGAAGTAGATGTGGATGGTGTAAAGAAAAAAATTGAGATTGAGGAGATTCATATAGAAGAGGATACTTGTAAAAGTGCTCATCGAAAAAATGTTACTTTGCTTGATTTTAATCGGGCAGGAGTACCCCTTCTTGAGATTGTTACTAAACCATGTATGACATCAGGAGTAGAGGCTATGAAGTATATTGAAAAATTAAGGGAAGTGCTTCTTTATGCATCTATTTCTGATTGTAAAATAGAAGAGGGATCTATGCGCTGTGATTGCAATGTTTCCATTAGAAAAAATAAGGATGATCCTTTTGGTACAAAAGTTGAAGTTAAAAATATAGGCTCTATTAGTAGTGTTGGTGTTAGTGTTGATCGTGAGATTGAGAGGCAAGCTGCATTATATGATAAAGGGGAGTCTTTCAAAGAGCAGACTCGACGTTTTGATTCTAAGCTTAATGACACAGTTTTAATGCGTGTTAAAGAAACTGGAAATGATTATAGATATTTTCCTGAACCTGATATTCCTTATATTCATTTGACAGATTCTTATATTGAAAATGTCCTTTCCTCTATTTCTATGCTTCCTGATGAGAGAAGAGAAAAATATAAGCAGTTAGGTATGAGTACTGTGAACATAGAAAAGATTATTTCTAATAAAAGTTTAAGTGATTTTTTAAATTCATTTTTAACTAGTAATATAGATATGCAGATTGCTAGTAATTTACTTCTTGGTGATATTTCTTCTTATTTAAATAAGACTAATAAAAGTATTTGTGAGACTAAGTTAACATATGATAAATTTATAGATTTAGTACAAAAGAGTAGTCATCGTGAGCTTACTAGTAAAAATATTAAGGAGATGCTTGTGGATATTTTAGAGAGTGATAAGGATATTGTTACTCTTATGAAAGAAGCAGGTATTTCTAATATTACTGATGAGAAAGAGGTTCTTCGTCTTATTTTAAAAGTTATTGAAAATAATGGGGAGAGTGTTTCTTCTTATTTAGAAGGCCATGATCGAGCTTTTAAATATTTAATGGGACAGGTTATGAAAGAGTCTGGTGGTAAAATTGATCCTTTAGTTGCTAGTACTATTTTGAAAAGAGAACTAGATAAAAAATAAAATTGCTTAACTTGTATATATCATGTATAATATAGATACTAGGAGTTGATGAGATGAAAAAAAGTCAAATCAAAAAATATATTGTATTGCTTGTTGTCGTTTGCTTTATTGGACTTTGTTTTGCACTTTACAAACTTTTACTTTCTGAAAGTAGTGATCATGATGCTATTTATGGAGAAAGACTTGATGGTATTGAACAGGTTAAATTCTCTAGTGATCGAAAGAGTACTGTACAAAATGCATTAAGTGAAACTTCTAAAATTAAAAGTTCTACAATAAAGGTACAGGGGAAGATTATTAATATTTTAATTACAGTCAATGATGATGTTACTAGAGATGATTCTAAGTCTTTAGCAGATGTTGTTTTAGGAAATTTAAGTGATGAAGAAAAATCATTTTATGATGTTCAGGTATTTATTGATAAAGGTGTGGAAGATGAACAATTTCCTATTATTGGTTATCATCATCCTAAAAAAGAGGGCTTTTCTTTTACACTTGATCGATAGGAGAAATATATGAAGAAAAAACTTATAATTATACTTCCTATTTTGATTGCAGTTTTTGCATTTATAGGAGTTTATAGATATTATAATAAAGAAGATAAAACTACCACTCTTACAGTTGTGGAAAAAAGGTGGATAGAAGAGAATAAAGATACTGTTTTTGATGTAGAAGTTATCAATAATTATCCATTATATGGAATGAATGGTGAAGGTGTTTTTTTTAGTTTTTTAGATGATATGACGAAGAATATTAATCTAGAATTTAATAAAATTCCTTATTTAAAGGAGTCTACTCCTACTACAAATAGTTATCGTATTCGAATTATTGATGAAAGTGAATTTGATTCTAAAAAAGATTTAGAATTATTCACAGATAGTTACGTTGCCATAGGTAAAACTTATCAAAGAATAAATTATATTAAGGATATGAAGAA
>JAAWCL010000003.1 GCA_022793235.1 Bacilli bacterium
AACCTCACTAAAGTTTTTGAAGAATGGATAATTTTGTCCAACTTTTCCTTGAGTATATACAGGTGAAGTACCTATTACAACATTAGTCCCTGGAAAATAAGACGTTTTATAACTAGTAATTATTTTAGTACAATCATAAACCATAATACAATAATTATTCCATTTTCCTGGATCAAATGAACCAGCTAATGTATTCAAATGCCTCTTTACAAGATTCAAATGATCATTAACAATTTTTCTAACAGCTGCTTGCCCTGCAGCAGTATTTACATCTTTATGATACAACTGAGATGGTCCTATTTGTAAATGAGCAGGTCCAGAAATTATATATGTACAATTTTCAGGCAATGTAATAACAGGAAGTATCATTCTTGTATTTTTCTTTAACTGATACCATCCACGATATAAAATTTCAGGATTTTTATCTACTCCAAATTCAGCTAAAATATTTCTTGAACCAAAATACTCAGTAAACCAATCATTAACATCACTATAACCACCAATATTTGTAATAATATAATCTAGGAAATATCTTAAATCAGAACTACCAGTATATTTACCAATATTACTATTAAAGAAATTCTGAGTAACATTAACTCCCATATTACCAACAAATACTTCATTAATAAGATTATCAAATCTATTACTACCTTTAAACATTTTATTTTCAAATAACAAAATATCTGATACTTTTGCTCCACCTATCTCAAAATTATACCATCTATAATAATAATTATAAGCATATATTATTTTATTAAGTCTACCTTGATCAATTAATTGTTCCTTAATTTTATTATTAAGTATTTCATTCTGAATAGTTAAAACACTTTCATCATCATTTTGTAATAACTGTAATGTAATATCTAAAGCTAAAGTTTTAATAACTTCATTATAATGATCTTTATAATGTCTAACATCTGCTGCTGCAGTTAAAGGATCAAGGACAGTCGCATAATCAATACCTTCAATATAAGATTTTATTGTATTAACAATTGGAGAATCATTTTTAATTACATATTTATTAGGAGCATAATCAATTCCCAATCCCTCTAACTCGTATATAGATATATTCTGATTTAATTCTTTAAAATGAACACTATAAGTAACAATCTTCAAATCATTAAATACAACTTTTATATCAGTAATAGTATTATAATTTTCACTTGTTAAATAAGTTAGCAACTTACCATTACTATAAGGTAATACATATTGAATTGCTTTTGTTGCCAAAAGATGATTATTTGCAATTTTAATTCCATCTTCAACTAAATATTTAGCATCGTAATAAGGCATTAATTTATATAAATTATGATACAAAATATCTTTATCTGATGTATAAGCACTCATATTCTTTATTCTATTATATCCTGGAATATACAATTCAGATGTACCACTACTATCCCCTGCATCACCACTATTTTCTTTATAATGCTTTAATACAGGAGGATGATCAGAAGATACCTGAGATAAATCCCAAATATTTTCATTAAACTGTGCAGTTTCCTTAAAGAAAGTTCCATTAAGCTCACCTAATGACACTTGATGAACTCTATCTGCAAAAACATTTGTTACTAGACCAGAATCTGCTAATTCATAATTATTCACAGCAACCGAATTTGGCTCATTACCATGAATACTATAAAAATTACTTCCTGTAGATAAACTAACATTATTCTTTAAAATGGAAGTTGAACTAGCAAATATTCCAACAATCGCTCCATTTAATCTAGGACCAGTACTATTAGAAATATGAACTTTACTAATACAATTTTCAATAGTAACTGTTCCAAAACCATGTCCAAGTATACCACCAATTCCATTACCATCTTTACTTTGTGTAGAATTTAAATTTCCTTCTACATAACAATTTTTGATAGAACCATCAGTAAGCTTACCAATAATTGCAGAAACTCTAATATGTCCTGCGGTATTAATAGTAAAGCCTGTAACACTACTCTCTTCAACTGTTGTATTTGTAGCCTCACCCAACATTCCTGCTGAATGATTAGCACCAGTTGTAAGGTTTAATCCTTCAATATAAACATTTCTAATATTAGTATTTGAAGCTGTATTAGATAAAGCACCTCGACTATTTGCACCAGATAAAGTTACATTATTTAATACAAGATTTTCTATTCTTGCTGAATCAAGATTTTCAAATAAAGGTTTTGATAAATTATAAATCTTGTATCCATTTCCATTAAATGTTCCAGTAAAGGTTGCAGAAATAATCGAATTTGTACTTTTCATTAATAATGAAGCATCATAATCCCTAGTTAAAGTAAATGTACCAGCAGGATTTTTTTCAATAGAGTCTATTAAACTTTCTAAACTAATATTTTCAGCTACTCCATTCACCATATCTCCATAAGTAACTTCTAATCGATCCTGCTTACTATTATCTATATATTGAACTATATTATCATAGGCTAAAGTAAGTTTTAACTTTTTATTATCTATCCTATAACCAACAATTGTTGTATAAAAAGTAGGCATTTCTTTCATATTTACTTTAACAATATAATTATTTAAGTCCTTTAAATCAGACTCCCTTAAAGAAGAAACTTCTACAACTCCATTAGTAGTCTGCTTATATACAGAAAGACCAGTAATATCCTTCATTTCAAAATTACGAATACCTAATGTAATTTCTGTTTCTAATAAAGTCACATTTTTATATTCATTAGCATCTTCCTCTAATACATTCATATCCAAATCATAATCTGCAATAACTTTAACAGTATAATTTTGATTTGCACTTGGTTGAAATTGAATAACATTCGCATCTGCCTTTAATTTTTGTTCTTTTACAACTGTACCATGATTAATAATAATAATTTTTCCATCAGTTACAGTATTTTCAACATCTAATAGATTAAACTGTACAGAAATAGTTCCATCTATATTTTCTAAATAAGAAAATTTTTCTACTACTGGTTTATCTTTTAGTACAGTAACTTTAATTTCATTATTCTCAGTAAGTAACATTTCCTTAGAGTCATTAAAGATAACTTTCTCTATTTTAGCCGTTTTAACACCAACAGTTTTATGACTACTTATAGTTAAATAATACAAACTATCTTTCTTTTCAAGAGGATACTCTTTACCATTTATAACTGCTTTTACAGGTTCAAAATCCCCTAAACTAGCCCTTTCAAAACTAACTTTAATAGGTTCATTTTTCCCAAAATATTTAGTTTCTCCCTTTTCATTATAAGTTTTAATATTTTGAATAGCAAAACTATAATCATCAATTAAAGAAACTTCTCGAGTATCAATAACCACATCAGTAAAACAGTTATCTGTATCCGGCTTTCCACTTAATGTATTACTATCTAAATCATAAGTTGATTTTATTTCCAATATATATTTCTCTGAAGGTTTTACTTTAAATCGCAATGTATTATGTCCCACTTTTATACTTTTCTCAAGTTTATCTCCATTAAGTGCTAATACAGCTTTTCCTGATTGAAAACTATTTTCACGATCTACTACATCAAAATCAAGTATTACTTCTTTAGTATCTAGATCAGTATCTAAAACAAAATTACTTACAGATGGTCTATCTTTCAATACATCTATACTTACAGATTTATTAATATTAGCTTCTTTTCCATCATGATAAATAACTTTACTTGCAGTATATTTTTTAACTCCACTTGTACTACCAATATTAGATATAGTAACTTGATATGTTAAATTAGAAAGTTTCACCACGTCATAATCTTTATTATTAATATGTATTTTAGAAATATCTTCTACTTTATTACTCTCTAACTCATAAATAAAGCTTACACTACCATTTTTATTAACATAATCACTACTTGCTAACACACTTTTAACATGAACTCTAGGAGAAGCAGCAACTTCTTGTTCTTTAAATATCTCATCTTTAACAACATCTGTATCTTTTCCAGTTAAATTATAACTTACAAAAACTTTTACTTTATACTTCGAAGTCATTTCGATATCTAAAAATTTATTAATCATACCAGCTTGTTCTAATTCAGCATTTGTAAGTTTTACTCGACTGATTTCTTTATCTTCTGCATTCATTACAAGAATACTTACACCAACTAAGGCTTTATCTTTATCTTCTAAATTAAACATAACTTTCAAATTATTTAACTCGATATTTTCTGTAATGGTCAATTCATCAGAAATAACAGGCTTTCTCTTATTTACTTGAACAGTTATAAAATTATGATCACTTAACTTAATTTTTTTACCATTAGACAATGTAACTTCATCAATTACTAAAGTATGACTACCTAAAGTATCAAAACAATCAAGTGAAGCTACATAATGACCATTTTCTACAACCACACTATACTCCTTTTCACCTACTTTAATAGATGTTGGAATATGAGTTGTATGATTTACACTGTCAAATATAAGTTGCGCTGTATCATCCTTATCTAAAATTGAGGTTTCTTTTCCATCTTTATAAATTTTCATATTACTTATTTGTAATTGATAATCCTCAATCAATTCGATTTGTGTAGTATAAATAGTCTTATCAGTAATAATATTTTTATCTCCTAAATCATAAGTTGCTTTTATATCAAATAAATATTTTTTAGAAGGAGTAACCTTTAAAGTCAAGGTATTATGACCTTTATTAATTTGATCATCTAGTTTTTCTCCATCTAACACAGCATATATATTTTTCAAACTCTCATCTTTATCCACTACATCAAAATCTAATGTAACAGTACCCTTATCTAAATTATCAGTTAATTTATAGTTATTAATGAATGGTTCATCCTTTAATATATTAACATTTAAAGTAGCATCTACATCAACAGTAACACCATCCACATAAACAATTTGAGTAGTTTTTAATGAATAAGGTCCAGATACACTACCAGCTAACACCTCTACTTCATATTTTGATGAAGATAACTTTTTAACAGGATAGCTAATACTATTTACAACAATTCTATTTATATCATCTAAACGGTTACTTTCAAAAGTATAAGTAATCTTTACACTACCATTTTTCAAAACATAATCGCTATTTGAAACCATACTTTTTATATTAACTTTAGGAATCACATTTACTTCCTTTTCTGCTAAAACTTCATCTATAAAGTTCTCTGCATCTAAACTATAATGAGCCTTAATAGCAATTTTATATTTAGAAGCCATTTGAGTATTTAAGGAACTCTGAACAACCTCAGTATTAATTTGAGATTTTTCTATCTTTTTACTAGATATCTTTTCTCCTTTTTCATTAAATAAATCAATATCAATATATTCGATTGTTTTATCTACATCCACCAAATTAAAACTTACTTTTAATTCATCATCTTTCTCTTGTGTAGATATATTAGAAGCAAATGGTCTGTCTTTAAGTATTTTCACATAAACAGAATGATCTACTAAAACAGATACCGATTCACTATAAACAACCTGAGTTGTATGTAACAGATAGTCTCCAACTGTATTTCCAACAGCGACTTCTACCTCATATTTTGATGAAGGTAACTTCTTAACGGGATAACTAACATTATTTACAACAATTCTATTAATATCTTCTAAACGATTACTTTCAAAATCATAAATAAGTTTTACAAATCCATTCTTAACTACAGAAGAACTACTAGTAGTAACATCTTTTATATTAATCTTAGGAAGAGGACTTATATCTTTTGTTGCCAAAACTCCATCTACAAAATCTTGACCATTTAAACTATAATGAGCTTTAATTACCAACTGATATTTAGAAGTCATTTGAGTACTCAAAGAACTTTCAATAAGTCCATTCTGAATTTGATCTTTTTCTATTCTTTTATTAGAGATTTGATTACCTGAAGCATTTAATAACTCAAGATCAATATATTCAACAGTCTTATCTATATCCACTAAATTAAAACTTACATCCAATTGTTTATTTTCAGTAGTATGAATATTAGTAACACTAGGAAGCGTTTTATTAATATATATTTCAACCTCATTTTGATCTTTTACTTCAAGTTCTTTACCATTAGAAAGTATAATTTTCTCAATACGAATAACCTGTTTTCCTATAGTATCAAAAGAATCAATAACTGCAGAATAAACACCATTTTCTTTTACTACATCATATGTTTTATTATTTATGATTACTCGTGCAGGATCTAAATTAGCAACATTAGTACTTTCAAAACAAACCTTAATTAAATCACCTTTATTAAAAGTTTGAGATTGTACTGTACCATTATAAGTTTGAATATTTTCAACTTTTAATTGATAATCAGCTACAAATTCAACTTCACGAGAGAAAACAACCTCATCAGTAACTCTATTATCTTCACTTGGACTATTTTCTAAAAGATGATCATCTAAATCATAATCCATTCTAATTTCCATTACATACTTTTGTAAAGGAACCACACCTAATGCAATCTCATTATGTCCTTTAGTTACTTTTTTACTAATTACTTCTTGTCCATTAGATTTTAAAACAATCTTTCCATCTATAAAACTATTTTCTAAATCAACGATATCGAAGTTTAATAAAATAGCACTATTAATTAAATCTGTATCAAATACATAATTCTGTACAAATGGTTTATCTTTAAGTATTTCAATAGAAAGAGCTGCATCCGTATCCACCTCAATTCCATCATGATAAATTACTTTACTAGTCATAAGTGAATAAAGTCCACTAACATCTATAACATTTACATCTATTTCATACTTACCATCTGCTCTTTTAATAGCAGAATAATTAACATTATTTACACGTATTTTAGTAATATTTCCAACTACATTACTTTCAAAATCATAAACAAGTTTTAAAGATCCATTTTTTAAAGCATAATTACTATTAGGAACAACACTTTTAACTTTAACCTTAGGAAGAGCAGCCACTTCTTTTTCAGCCAAAACCTCTTCAATAACATCCTGATCATTTAAACTATAATGAACTGTAACGACTACTTTATATTTAGTAGACATATTTTCAAAAGTATCCAAAGTACCAATAACCTGATCATCCTTAATCTGTGTACTTGAAATAACTTTATTAGAAATAAGAGTACCATGAATATCGAATAGGTCAATATGAACTTCTTTTACAGCATCATCCATATCATCTAAATTAAACTTAACTTTTACATTCTTATCTTTTGTATTTTCTACTACATCAATAGAAGAAATACTAGGCTTCTTCTTCACAACTTCAAAAGAAACAGACTGATTATCTAATACAAATCTCTTACCATTAGAAAGCGTAACCTCTTCTATTTTAGAAGTATGACTACCTAAAGTATTAAATGGACTAAGTGTTACAAAATAATTATTATTTCCCACTAATACATTATATTCTTTTCCATCTATTTTTATAGAAGTAGGAATATGTTTAGTATTATTAGAACTACTAAATACAAGTTGTGCACTATCTCCATGTTCAAATTCTGTTGTAATAATACCATCTTTATATAATGCTATATTAGAAATCTTAAAATCATAATCCATAATTAGTTGTAAATCTTTTATATATTGTACCACACCATTATGTTCACTATCATCTACAATACCACTCAAATTATATTGTAAATCTATATGTGCTTGATATTCTTTAGATTCTTCAACTTTAATTTCAATACGATTTTTACCTTTTACTAATCTCTCTTTAATATAAGAATTTTGATTTTTATCATAAACAGAGAACTGTCCAACACTCATACTATTGTCAGGATCAACAAGATCAAATAATACAATCAATTTCGAATTATCCATATCATTCTCTACTCTATAATTCGAAATACTAGGAGTACTTTTTAATACATGAATGCTCAATTTATTATTTACAGACACTCTTTTTTCATTATTTAATATAACATCTGTAATGATATAATCCTTTTTACCTGCATCTTTTCCTACATTAAGTTTAATCGCATAAGAACGATCTTCTAATAATTGTATATCATACTCCTTTCCATCAATAACTATCTTTTTAATAATTTCTCCATAACTAACAGCAGCCCGAAAGCGCATAGTAATATCTTGATTTTTATTTGGATAATAATTATCAACTTCTAAATTTGTTATTTGAACATCAAACTCTAACAGATTTTCAAGCTTTTGTATCAAAAGACTTAAATCCGTTACTGTAATCTCTCCATCCATGTTCATATCAGCATTTTCCAATCTCTCTGGAACAATCTGATCTAAACCAATTAAATGTTTTTCTAATAAATTCACATCATCATAACTAATTATAGAATCTCCATTAACTTCTCCCTTTAATGAAATATTATAAGCAAAGACACAAGTAGAATAAGCAAACCCTGTTAATAAAATTCCAAAAACGATTAATGACATATAGGATATATTGTGGTCACCATCTTTTTTACGTCTTAAATATATAAAGAAAATAAATAAAATAGCCACAACAATCAAAATAATGAATAAAATAATATAATTATTAGAAGTCTTCTTTATTTGTACATTCTCACCTACTTCACTATTTAAGCCTTCATCTGTAGAAGTCGAATAAGAATCATCTTGAGAAGTATTATCCTCTTGTAATGAATCATGAGTCGTATCCTCTTCTAAAGGATGTGTATCCTTATCTACTAATGTAAGATCATTTTTATTTCCTCCTAATCCTAAAACTGGAGCAACAGAAGAAGAACCATAATTAGGTCGATTTGGACGAGAAGGAACATCAACATCAGGATTACTTGGTATCACTTCCTGCTCTTTTATAATATCCAAAATTACAGAAGTATTTGAAAGGAAAATATCTTTCTCTCCTTCACTTGTTACTATATCTTCAACCTGAATAGTAGTCTTAGTCGCTTTTGCATTATTTTTTACTTTTAATACAATTTTTACAACATGACTATCCTGCTTAACACCCACTTTTCGAATAGCAACAAATTTCCCATTCTTCGGATTATACTCTAAATCTTCCCAACCATTTTGAGATACAAAATTATCTTGAGTTACTGGCTCAAAAATATTTTGATCATATTTTAACACCCCTTCATAAGCATTAATACCTTTATTAATTTCTTTGAAATTAGTAAAGGCAAGTTCAACTTCAACCACTTCTCCTGATTTAACTTCCAAAGTATTAGAAGCAAGAGAAGTACTTACCTGAACACTAGCACTTACAGATGGAATACCAAATACAGTAAGTGCTAAAATTAATATCATACAAAAAACTATCTTTTTCATTCTTACACCCCTTAAATTTACTTATACAAAAATAATATTTCTTAAATAGAAACCCTGTTTCTGTATAATGAATAAATTTTGTCATATTATAGCATATTTTTTTACAAAAATAAAGAATATTTAGAAACTTTTTCTTACCAAATATTAACATAAAAGAAAGAATAATCTAACTCTTATATATAACTAAAAATGGTAAAATAAAAGAACTCTTTATTCAAAATATAAAACATACATAATTACAATCATCTCCTATGATATAATTATAGCAAATCATGTCGAAAAAACAAAGTAAGAAAAATATTTTAAAATAAAAGAAAACCCTAACATAGGATTCTAAAAAATAAAATAAATAAAACAAAAATTCATTTTTTAAAACAATTCATATCAATAATTTCCAAACTAGATGTAATAATATCATTATAAGAAAAAGTACGAACCTTATCCTCTTCACTATGAATAACAAAAATAGCAGGATAAGTATTTGTAATCACACCATTAAACTCTTCTACCTGATTGCGATTCCCATTAAAGCGAAAATTATAATTCTTACCCTTAATCGTTTCTATTTTATTTCTAACTATATCCACATTCATCTAGGAAACCCCACATACATAGTACCATTTGTAATAATACCACCCATTCCATCAGTACCATATTTTGTTTTTTCAAGTAAAGGTATCAAATCAATTTCCTTATTCTTTGGAGAAAATGCAATACTAGATGCCACAATAGCTGGATCAAGAGCATGAATATTAACCCGTTTTGGACTAGAAGCAAAATTAGCACCTGCCTTGATAAGTTCTTCATAATTAGACTGACAAGCCCCTGCAATAATAATTAACTTATCTTGACTCTGTTCATACTCACGAGCCTTACGAACAGCATGAATAAAAAAATCACTATTTTGATACTTCTCATCCCTATTTTTAAAATAAGCATCATGACCTGTAATTACAACAATATTAGGTTTATAAGTATTCAAAGTATTAATAATTTCATTCGATACCTCATCCTCTTTTAAATTAATACCATAAGCCTCTACCTTCACATCTCTATAAAACTTAATACATCTTTGTAAATAATCATTATCTGCATCAATATGAAGTATTTTTCCAGGTAAATAAAAATACTCACTTCGATCCAAATCTAGACTAGATATAGCACGTTTAGTAAGAGTAGTATCCTCTTGATGCAATTTATTCTGATCAGTATCCACCATCTTAACTAAATCATCCAAATCACTATCTGCAACAAGTCTAACATCTATTCCTTTAAGTAACGCCTTAGAATTATCAATTTCAATAATTTTAAATAGTATGTCATTATCATGTGACTTACGAGTAACAATATCCCCTATCATAAATTTCATAACATACCTCCCCATAAAATCTATGACGAAAGAAAAAAAAGTAGTACAAAAAATAAAAAAGATAAATCTAAAACAAATCATGTGAAATATATCTAAATTTAAAATATATAGAAAAAATATTTTACTAAAATTCTAATAAAACTTACAAAAGAGAATTACTAATAGCAACAAACACCTCCAAGGAGAGTGCCTCTGCTCGACTAGATAAAGTATAACCATGTTCCAAAAGAACTTTTTCTACTTTAGTTAAATCATAAGATTTAAGATTATTTTTAATAGTTTTTCTTTTAAATTGAAAACTATCTCTAACAATTCTAAAAAATAAAGAATAATCTTTTACCTCCAACAAAAAATCTCTTCTAGTAAAAGAAACAATAATACTATCTACATTAGGTACAGGAACAAATTCATATCTAGGAACCAAAAATAATGCACATCTTTCATAAAAATAATCCAAATAAACACTAATAGAAGAATAATTTCGACTACCACACAAAGCACAAAGTCTCTCTCCTACCTCTTTTTGTACCATCATCACAATTTTTGATACAGAACTTTGCATTTCCATAATTTTCATAAGAATAGGTGTTGTAATATAATAAGGAACATTAGCAATAAAATATAAATACTTATATTTATATTTTTTTATATCCATAAGAATATCTCTTCCTAAAAAATCTTCATAAATAATTTCCACATTACTATGAACAAATTTTTTATCTAAATAAGGTTTTAAAGTAGTATCTATTTCATAGCAAAGAACATTCTTTGCATAAAGAGAAAGTTCCTCTGTAAGTACTCCCATACCAGGACCTACCTCAATAACCAAAGTATCCTCTAAAATATCACTCTCTAAAACCATTCTTTCCACAATATTTTTATTTTTAATAAAATTTTGCCCATATTTCTTCTTAAAAGTAAAATCACCCATCACTATCACCACCTAAATCATAGCAAAAAAAAAAGAGATTAGCAATTAAATAACCTCATCATCAGATATCTCTTTAGTAACAACAACATCCTCTCCTAGATTACTCTCTTTCTCCTCTTCCTGAATGATGTTGATAACATTTCTAGTATCTTTATGATTACCCTTTTCTTCATCATTAATAATTTGAACAACTGGTTGCTCATCTTTTTTAGAGATAACCTTCTTACCTTTTTTATCACTCTTATTATGAGAAATCTTAACTTTCTTCACACTCTTATATGCAGCCATATCATTAGGAATAAACATAAATACTAAATTACTAACAGCAAGACCATATAACATAATATTATTAAAAGCTAGATAATCATTAAAGTAGTTAAAATTAACACCCATCTTTTGAATACTATTAAACAACATATTGGTATCAAAGATAGCTCGATAAATGACCACTAAATTTGTTCCAAAAACCAAACAACAAGTAATATTAAAGAAAATATTTTTTCTTACATACTCTCTATTTAAACAAAAACTAATTACAAACATCACTAAAAGTACAAAATATGGTAAAAAAACATTAAGTGATTGTGTAATATCCTTTTCAAGTCTCGTATATAATTTAAGAACTACAAATAGTGTAGAACCAAATGCTGCTAATAGTAAAATATATTTTAGAAATGAAAATAAAACATTAAGTAATTTTTTCATTAAACAGCACCTCCTACAGCTTTTTTAAACCATTCAGATACATTCACAAGTAGATTAACAGAATTTTGATAAGAATTTTCTATTCTTGTATAACTATCACGAGTCAAATTAAATATATTAATTTTATCATATTCACTGCTAAAACCAAAGCTACTATTATTTTGTAAACTACGTTTTACATAATCTAAATCATTTGTAAGTACCATAGCATTATTTTCAATAAAAGGTCGAACAGATTCAAAAGAAGCTAAACTTCCTGTATAGTTTTTCAAACTATAAAGTTGCATAGTAACGCAATCATTCACAATATCAGATTGATAATGAGTAAGCAAATTATATACATCAAGTACACTCACTTCTTTTTTAGTAAATATATCATTAGCCTTACTTGTTTCAAATGAAGAAACACACATATCAATTCTAGATTTCATAGAAAGCAAATCTGTCTGAGCTGGATGACCCCTAAAATTATTAGCATCAAAACCTGCAATATTATTTTTAACCTGTTCCAAAAGCCCCTTATTTCTTGTATAAACATCCACATAATTTTCATTTTTTACATAAGTTTCAGACACTTCTTTAGCATGATAAAAATTAAATAATATCAAGAAAAAAGCAAGACCAAAGATTAATCCAGTTACAGAATAACCTATAATACTTACATATTCAATTAAAAATTTCTTCATAATCTAATCCTCCAATGGCAATATTTTTAAATGATAAGTATAATGAACATCTTTTGCATAAACATCTTCATTAATCCATACTCTCAAACTATAATTATTTGTTTCCTTGGAATCAATCTTCCTAGAAACAAGTATATTATCTGTAAAATCTGAAACCTTACCACTTTTAATAACAGAATTATTAAGCAACAACTCATAATGTATATCATTTCTACTAATAGTATTAATTTCATTGATATTATCATAATAAACAACTTTATATGTAGCTGAAATATTACTTTTATTATAAATTTTAAATTTATGATCTACTGCCTCGTCTTTCTCATCTATCGTTTTACTACTATTGGATAAATGAATAACCAAGCTAGAAACAATAGAAGGGTTTTTAGCATTAAACATATTATAAAATAAATAACTACAACCACAAGTTAAAAAAATTAAAATAATAAAACCTAGAAACAATATGATATTTATATTACCATCTGAATGTCCTTTATTTTTACTTTTATTTTTCATATACACTCACCTATAGAATTTCTATAAAAGAATCTATCTCCTTTTCTTCTTTTTCTCCCTTATTTTGATCCTCTATTCTTCTTTCGTATTCACCCATACCTAAATTGCACAATCTCTTATCTCTTAAATAATTAGCAACAATTATAATACTACAAGAAGGAGAAGAACAACTTTGTTCTAAAACGGAATCCTGTAAACAAGTAATACCTGCTCTTTCATAATGTGAAGCAACAAAAATAGTACAATCATGTCTATTTTTATTTAAGAAAATAGGTGCATCATCCTTTTTAACGACATCCATTTTTGGTAACTCCAAAGAAATATCTTGTACAATTTTTTTCTCTTTAAATGAATTATTTAAAGTCAAAGATGCATCATAACCCTTGGAAACTTCAACATTTTTATTTGCATCTTGAACATAAGATGGCTCCTCCATAATTTCAACATTTTTAAAATTACGATTCGTAGCAACTCTTCCTTTCTTAATTGTTTTAGAAAGTTTCAATATATCACTAATAATAATAAATGTACAAGGAAGAACCACTAGAAGTATCCATCCATAAGGTTTTGTAAGCAAAATCTGTAAATAACCTAACCATGGAATTACAAAAAAAACTTTACCATAGATATTCCCACCTAAAACATGTGCATCATCAAGTGTTGTATTATTATCACCTTTAGTACGAAAAGCAACCTGTCCATCAATATTCGTAACCCCCAAAATTCTATGAGTAACAGTACGACCAACATATCTAGCATCTGTAGAGTTAAAAGTAATAATATCACCTTTCTTTAAAGTATCTACATTTGGACGATAAGCAACAACCGCATCATAAACATTAATAGTAGGAACCATACTAGGACTAACAATGACATAAGCACTAACAATAGGAACATATCCATTATTACCATTTTTCTTAGTATAAAGACCATAAACCAATATAACTAAGATAATTACGACAAAAAACATAAAGAGAAAATTACTAATAAATTTAATGATATGATTAAATACACTTTTAAATCTTTCATATTTAGATAGCTTATAAACAGAAGATTCTAAAGCACTATCACGCATTTAAAAATATCACCCCATTTCCTCTATTATTCCTATATACTATAATACTACAAATCTTAAATTATTTAAATATATTTAATAAAAAAAAAGAGTAGTTTACACTACTCTTTTACAAGACATTCTAGTCTGTACCTTTACCATATACGTTAACTTTAACTGTATATTTTCTAATATGACCATCTAATTGATAAGCTGAATCAACCCACATTCTTAAACGATAATATTTAGTAAATTCAGTACCAGCACCAGTACCTGTTCTGTTATCAAATATACCAGTATCTAATATCATAGAATCAGTTGGAGCAGATCCTGTAACTGAGTTTGTTCCATCAGCTAAGAATGCTTTTGGAGCCATAGCTTGTGTATAAGTACCAGCTTCACTATCTTTAGATTCTAAATATAATCTAATATTATTATCCTTAACAAATTCATCATAAGGATCTTCTGCAGTAGCAGGTCTTCCTTGATCAGCACTCCAATCAGCTGGAGCTGTTCCACTAGCTACATTATTTTTTACAGCAACTACCTCATAATTAATAGCTGTTTTACCAATAATTTTAGCAGTTACAGTAAAATCAAATAATTCATTAGTACTAGATAGAACTTTACCTTGAGTTTCAGTCATTGGTATAGCATTAGTAATATTAATTCCATTTTCTGGCTCATTATAAGCCATAGTAACAGCACCAGTTGCAATTGTATTTTCTACTTGTCCTTCTTTACTATAACTAAAAGCAGCGAATGAAATACCTACAACAGCAACGATTAATATTGCTACTCCAAGTACTGATAATAATACTTGTTTTGATGTATTATTATTATTATCATTATGTTTTTCCATATATAAAATTTCCTCCTATCTTTATTATATACATCCTAATTATATAATACCAAAACTTAAAAAGTAAATACCCAAAGTGATTTTTTAGAAAGAATTTGTCATATAAAAAAGATTATAAAATAAAAAAAGAAAGAAAAAGCTTATATTATAAGGGAAAACCAATTAACAAAAAAATGTAAAATAAAAAATTAGAGACAAACTCTAATCATTATTCAATACCTTTACCATATACATTAATAGTTACTTTATAAGTTGATACATTTTCACTAAGCTCAAAAGAACTATCAACCCACATTCTTAATCTATAATATTGATTAAATTCTTTTTTTACAGACACATCTTCTAAGTCAGCAGTACTAAAACTACCTGTATCAAGCTGCATAACCCCCTCTGGAGCACCAAGAGTAGATTTTTTAGTAGAAGGAGTAAAAGGCTTAGGCTCCAAAACAGAACTATAACTACCATCTGCTACACTACTTTTTTCTAAATAAAGTCTTATATACTGATCATCAATAGTACTACTTTCGTCCTTTTCTGCAACAATTTCATAATTGATTGTTGTCTTTCCCATTATATCAGCAGAAACTGTAAAATCAAAAATTTCTCCCTCCCCTACAAGTAGCTTTCCTTTCTCTTCAGTCATAGGAATAGCATTTTCTATAGAAATACCGTTTAAAGCCTCTGTATAAGTCATAGTAACGGTACCTGTACGAACAACATTCTCTTCTTGTCCCTGTTTAGTAAAAGTAAAAGCCGCATAACTAACACCAATAATTGTCACAACTAGTATTAAAATACCAACAATAGATAAAATCATCTGTTTTTTATTATTTTCATTCTCTAATTCCATTCTTCTACTTCCTCCTACCTATTATAAATTCATTATATACGAACAAAAGAGAAAATGCAAACACAATAAAATATATAAATAAATTAAAAAGATAGACAAACAGAAAAAAATGAGTATAACAATATATAGAAAGGAAGAAAACAATGAACAAAAAGAAAATGAATTATCTAACTATTATCTTATATAGCATAATCTTAATAATAATACTAAAAGGAAAAAATCACTTATATGGTTCAAATATTGATTGGATAAATCAACATACAACAATAACTGAATTATTTAGAAATATATTTTATGAAACAAAAAGACTCATTCCCAATTATTTATTTAATATAGGTGCAGGACAAAATATATTTAATTATAGCTATTATGGATTAATGAGCCCCATAATCTTAATATCTTATTTACTACCATTCTTAGATATGAAAAAATATATAGAACTAGCAAGTATAGTATTATATATAGTAACAGGAATATTACTTTACAAATTCTTACTAAGCAAAAAAAATTCAACTAAATTAAGTCTATTATCTACCATATCATTTCAAACATTCGCATCAATAACCTATCACTTCCATCACCATATTATGTTTGTATGGTATTTTCCTTTTTTAATATTAGCATTAAAAGGAGTAGATAAATATAGAAAAGAAAAAAAATCTTTACTCCTAATAATAAGTATATTTTTAATTATAATGACAAATTATTATTACAGTGTCCCTTCCATCATAACAATAACAATATATGGAACTTATACTCTTCTACAAGAAAACCTAACAGGAAAAGAATTAAAAAAAGAAATAATAAAGTCATCAATTAGAATTATAACTCCCATACTAATGAGTGCTTTCCTATTATTACCAACAGCATTAACAATGTTTTCTTCTAAAAGAACAAATAAAACAGATACAAATTTAATAAACTTTCTAATACCAAATATAGAAGAAATATCTTATTCTCCCTTTAGTATAGGAGTCACTATCCTATTTTTAATAGCAAGTATTGGAAATTTATGTACAATAAAAAGAAAAAAAAGTGAATCATTTTTAAACACAACAATTTTAATCCTCACTTTATGCCCAATAATCATGTATATTTTAAATGGAACTTTATATATTAGAGGAAAAGTTCTCATTCCCATACTTCCTTTATATATATTAATAACAACAACCTTCATAAAAAATTTAAAAAAAGACAATATAAACAAAAAAAAATTAAAATATAGTATCCTTATATTTACCATAACTTTAATAATATGTAATATAAAATCTCCCTATATCACAACACTAATAATAGATTGTATCATAACCATAATAAGCCTATATCTTTATAAAAAAAGAAAAAAAACAGAAATTATATTTATACCATTAATAACTCTATTATTAATTATATCTCTAAACAACAATAAAACAGAAAAATATGCATCCACTAAAACACTTGATGATGATAAAAATATAAATGAACTATTAAAAAAAAGAACAGATAAAGATATAGTAAGAATAAATAATTTAATAAATACAAATAGAACAGTAAACAAAATATACAACGAAAATCATTATAGTACATCGACTTACTCATCAACATATAATAATTATTATCATGATTTTTATAATTTTCATATAGGAAATAATATAGAAAGACGAAATACCCTAAATACATCAGGTGCAAACAACTATCTATTTAATAAATTTATGGGAGTAAAATATATCCTATCAAAAAAAGAAGAAAAGACGTATACCAAAATAGATTCCTACAAAGATATAAATCTCTACTTAAATACAGATTATAATCCTCTAATATATGAAGCAGACAAAGTAGGAAGTAAAGAAACTTATGAGAATTTAAAATTTCCTTATAATTTAGAATACTTAATGAACTATTCAATTACAAAAACGAATACAAAAGAAAAGGATACTTCCTCAATTAAAGAGATAGAATCAAACCTACAAAAAGAATATAAATTTAGTCTAAATAAAGAAAAAAATATAAAATATAAACTTCCTCAAAGAATAGAAAATAAAATACTAATACTTTCTTTTGATATGAAAGAAAATGAATTATGCTCCAAAAAAAATACAAATGATGTAACAATAGAAATAGAAGGGATAAAAAATAAATTAACTTGCAAAGATTGGTTATATCATAACAAAAATTACAGTTTCGAATATATAATAACATCCAAAGAAAGTCTAGAAGAATTAAATATAAAATTATCAAAAGGAAAATATCATATTACAAATATAAAAATATATACAATGAATTATCCGAAAAATACATTAAAAGAAATAAAAAATCTATCTATAAATAAAAAAACAAGTACCATAAGAGGAAATATAAATTTAAATAAAGAAAACTACATAATAACAAGTCTTCCCTATGATGAAGGATTTAAAGTTTATTTAGATAATAAAGAAATAAAGAAAGAAGTAGTAAATACAGCATTTTTAGGTTTCAAATCACCAAAAGGAAAACACAATATCAAAATAACCTATACATCGCCTGGATATAATCTAGGTAAAATAATAACCATTCTAAGCATTTGTATAACTTTAATAATCATTAAAAAAGAAAAATATAAAAAATGCATATTTTAAATTATCTATAAACTCAAAACTATATTTATCATAATATAATTCTTCATATGCAACACTATTGAATTAAACATACTCCATTAAATATATATACATCATCCTGTATACTTTTGATACAATAATATATATCCATTATATTTCTATGCCTACTAAACCTATCAATTAGAGAAAAAAACATGTATAGCATTTTCACTTGTAACAGAAGCAACCTCTTCTACTGAAATACCCTTAATATCCGCAATTTTTTTTGCTATAATAGGAATATTTTTAGAAGTATTAACAGAACCACGAAAAGGATCTGGTGCAAGATAAGGACTATCAGTTTCTAAAACAATATCGGAAAGAGAAATATTTTGAACCACTTCACAAAGCTTAGAATTTTTAAAAGTAAGTACACCACCTATTCCTAATTTAAATCCCATTTTAATATAAATTTTTGCTGTATCTAAACTACCACTAAAACAATGAATAACTCCCTTTACTTTATATTTAGATAAAATCTTGATTGTATCCTCTGTAGCATCCCTAGAATGAATAACAACAGGTAAAGTAAGCTTTTCTGAAAGAGCAAGCTGCCTTTCAAACAATGAAATTTGTAAATCCTTATTGTCTTTCACATAATGATAATCAAGTCCTATTTCTCCTATTGCAAGGACTTTTTTATTATTTTTTATATATTCTTCCAATTCAACTAAATCTTTTTGTACAACCTCCTCAACAGAATCTGGATGATATCCAATACTAGCATATATATCACTATACTTATTAACAAAAAAAAGACTTTCTTTAATACCTTTCTTATCACATCCAGAAACAATAATCTTAGAAACTCCCATATCATGATTATCATTCAAAACCTTATCAATATCATCATAATAATCAAGAGACAAATGACAATGTGTATCTATAAACATAAAAACCTCCCAGTAAAAAAATCACAATGAACCATTATGATTTTTTCTATACCTATAAACCTTTAAACGAACATAATAAAAAGTAACAACAACAAAATAAACAACATCCAATAAATTACCATCACTCTTTATTAATAAAAGTAAAAAAATACTACTCAAAAAATAAATACTATCCAAATTCATTAACTTACTTAAAGTATCATCTGACATAGATTTGCTCCTTTTGTATATTTTATACTGCATTACTAACATACCATAAAAATAAAAAAGAAAATAGAAAAACATCTAATTTTATCAAAATTTACATTTTATTTTACATATTTTTTACGTCAATACGCATAAATAAAGGTTCTATCTCTCCAAGATCATAAGAATTATCTTTTTGATAAGAGAAACACTCAACAAAATTATTTAGTTGTTTCTGTATTTTTGAAGATGTATCAGGTATATAAGGACTTAAAAATAGGGAACAAACACGAATACCTTCAAGTAAATTATAAAGAACAGTCTCAAGCCTTTCCTTAGAACTATCATCTTTAGCTAGTAACCATGGAGTAGTATCATCAATGTATTTATTACTACTACGAACAACATTCATAATCTCACTAATAGCATTACTAACTTCTAAATTATCCATTCTCTCCTCAACTCTCTTATCAATGGAATCAATTTGAGCAATATAAGAACAATCCACATCTTCAACTTTTCCTCTATTAACAATCTTCCCACTAAAATATTTATATCCCATAGAAAGTGTTCGATTAACTAAATTCCCTAACACATTCGCAAGATCACTATTAATTCTTTCTATTAACAACTCACGTGTAATATTACCATCATCAGCAAAAGGAATTTCATGAAGCAAATAATAACGAACAGCATCTACACCAAATTCTTCCACTAAAGTATCAGCATAAAGTACATTACCCTTACTTTTACTCATCTTATCATCATTCATTAAAAGCCAAGGATGACCAAATACTTTTTTTGGAAGTTCTAAACCAAGAGACCATAAAAAGCAAGGCCAATAAATAGAATGAAAACGAATTATATCTTTTCCAATCAAATGTACATCACAAGGCCAATATTTCTTAAATTCATCTGTAACATCATCTACATCATAACCAATATTAGTAATATAATTAGTTAAAGCATCGAGCCAAACATAAACTACATGCCCTTCATCAAAATCAACTGGTATCCCCCAAGTAAAAGAAGTCCTAGAAACACATAAATCCTGTAAACCTGGTTTAATAAAATTATTAAGCATTTCATTTTTTCTAGAAACAGGTTGTATAAAATCAGGATGACTTTCTATATAATCTTCCAATTTTTTCTGATACTTAGATAATCGAAAAAAATAGGCCTCTTCTAAAGCTTCATGAACTTCTCGACCACAATCTGGACATTTTCCATCGATAAGTTGTGACTCTGTCCAAAAAGATTCACATGGAGTACAATAAAGTCCTTTATATTCCCCTTTATAAATATCTCCATTATCATACATCTTTTTAAAAATATGTTGTACTACCCTTTCATGATTTACATCCGTAGTTCGAACAAACTTATCATAACTAGTATTCATAACATCCCAAATTCTTTGAATTTCACTTGAAATATCATCAACAAATTCCTTAGGTTGAATTCCATTTTCTCTTGCTTTTATCTCGATCTTCTCACCATGTTCATCTGTACCAGTTTGAAAATAAACATCATATCCCTTTAATCTTTTATATCTTGCAATACTATCAGCAAGCACAATTTCATAAGTATTTCCAATATGTGGTTTAGCAGATGCATAAGCAATCGCTGTACTAATATAAAATTTTTCCATTATAAATCACTCCTTATCACAAAAAAAGCTATCATAATATAAGGACGAATAATTCCGCGATACCACCTTATTTTATAATAACTAAATTATACACTCAAATAGTTAACGCCTATCTACGATTACATTTACATATCAACATAATAGTTCAAAAGCCATAATCATTATATAGTAATATTTCTCTCACACCATAAAGAAACTCTCTTAAATTACAAATATAATAACCTCTTTCTCATCACATTTGATATAAACAGAATAACATAAAATCACTTATTCCTCAATATATTTAACAAAAATATCTAAAATCAAATTTAAAAAAACCTTATCCATCTCATGAACTTCATCATCTCCAAAAAATACAATCCCCCCAACTACATCACCATTTGTAATCATACTAGAAAAAATAAAATGACTATTTATTTCTTTTTTATCAGTTAAAGAAAGCATTGTATTATTAACATATTCCTTTTTCCTCTCCTCCATAAAATGATAAATATCATTAGAAATATTTTTACCTACAAAAGACTCTATATCTCCCCCAGCACCACATATAATCTTATCTCTATCACATATTAATATATTTTTTGCAGTAAGAACACTAATTTTATCAATAAATATTTTAAAAACATCACGAATATCCTCTAAAGTAGAATATTTCTTTAAAATAATATTCTCATTACTAATATTAATCTCTAAAGGATCACCATCCTTTATTCTTAAAGTTTTTCGAATTTCCTTTGGAATAACTATTCGCCCTAAATCATCTATTCTTCTTACTATACCTGTTGTATTCATACATTCCTCACTTTCTATATATCTATATATAGCATGAGTAAATATATTTTTTTTATACGATAAAGATATATTTTTTAATAATTTTATTCAAAACAAAACTTTATCATAATGAATATCTCCATCAAAATTATAAATTACTATATACAAATAATAAATTTACTTAATCTTTACAAACTTTTTCATATGTTCAATATTAAAATTTCTCAAATCTTCCATATGAGAATACATAGCAAGAATAGAAAACGTATTTTCAATATTATGTTCACTTAAACAATCTCTTTTTGTTAAAGGAGAAAAAACATACTCATTTTCATACATTGCAAAATAATTTAATATTTCATTCTTTGAACTCAAAAGAATATTCTTTTTATAGATAAAACCTCTATCCAAAATTTTTTTACCAGAACGAACGGGTTTACCCGTTGACTGAAAAAAAGTCAACTCTTCATCTAAATATTGCTGTAAAAAAGAAATCGCTTGATCAAGCATGACTATAGTTTTAGGTCCCATAGACTTAATTTTCAATTTATCATCATAAGTTAAAGTAACATAATCATAAACATAAGAAAAAAAATCACAAACACGATGATCCCCAATACCTACTATAGGTAAATAAGACATAGGTATATCTTCCAATAAAGAAAAAATATCACTACAAATAACATCTTCCCTGTTTAAACATGTATGAATATAAGCACGTATATCTTTAACCTTAGAATGATTATTTATAATATAAAGTAATGCATTTAACTCATTGTTACTAAGTCCATCTATAAACTCTTTTATATTTTCCATTTCACACTCATCCTTCTAAAATTATAAATTATTAATTCTTGAATTCATCTTAGTAAAAATATATCTTTCCCCCTGTTCTTTAACCCCATTAATCAAAGTTGTATCCTTAACCAGTATCTTAAGATTGATATTTTCCATAAATTGTTTTTGATAAGTAATTCTAAAATATTTTGATAATTCTTCATATATATCCTGAAAACAACTCTCATCAAAAAAAAGAACAGATATATTTTCTATCAAATACTTAGAAATATCCTCGCTGACAACTTTTTTTAAATGACTATTAATTTTTTTATTAATAACAGACAACTGTTTTTTAGTAATCCTAATAATATCATATTCTTTTTTAGGAGAAAAAGACTCTATATCCTGAATTAAGTTATTTACTCGAAAATCTTGAATAAACAAAATATCATTACAAATAGCAGTCCTATATTCTAACAATAATTCATCTACTATTTCTGTATTTAATACTATATCTTTCTTTTTAGCAACAGAAAGAAATTTATTTTTAATAACATCCATAGAATCAAGAGGTGGTTTTTTAATTAAACTCATTATATCATCCTCAATCAAAGAAATGGTATTATTACGAATAATCTCACTTACTGCCAAAATATAATTATTAAAAGATTGTCTTTTTATTTCATCTAATTCTGTCATTCTATCACTATCCTAATAGTTAAAGAATAACGTAACATAAAATAGAAGTCAAGATTTTAATAAAAAGAATGTATCTTTACAAGAAAGAAAAAATATATTTTCCTATTATTGAATTTTTAAATTCAAAATAAGTTCCAATAAATCAATCAGGTAATAAAGAAAATGCTTTTCCAATTTTATTGTATCAAGAATAATAACTAAATTTTCTCCTCGCTTTTGAAACCGCAACATATTTGTAATTTTAAAGGACTCAGTAAATAATTCATCCACATTTATCTGACTAACAATATCTCTTAAAAATATAAGTTCGATAGAGTTTTTAGTTTGGCGAACCTTATTTAGATTAATTTTTTTAGCAAGATGTTCAAACCATTCTTCTAACATATAAATCTCCATATCCTCATCTACAAAACCAAATCGATCTTCTAATTCTTTTTTTACCTCATCAAACTTCATTTGACTATCAATTGTATTGATTTTTCTATGAATTTCTATTTTCAAATCTTCAGATTCTACATAACTGTCTTTGATATGTGTACCTACATTTATCAAAGGATGACTTTCTTCCTCGAGCTCCTCCTCATTTATTCCCTTTCTTTTATTAACCTCTTGATTAAGCATACGAAGATAAAGATCAATTCCGACACTATCTATAAAACCAGCTTGCTCACTTCCCAAAATATCACCAGCTCCTCTAATAGATAAATCACGTGTTGCAATAGAAAATCCACTTCCAAGTTCAGTAAACTCTTTAATAACATTTAAACGCTTAACAGCATTCTCGGTTAAACTTTTAAAAGGTTGATACATTAAATAAGCATAAGCAAAACGATCACTCCGACCTACCCGACCACGAATTTGATATAATTGACTAAGACCAAATCGATCAGCATCTAAAATTATAAGTGTGTTTACATTAGGTATATCAATACCTGTTTCAATAATAGTTGTACAAATAAGTACATCATATTGATGATCAATAAATTTTAACATCCGATTTTCAAGTTCCTCTTTACTCATACGACCATGTGCATAAATAATACGAGCATCAGGTACAAGTTTCTGAATAGAAAAAACCTTTTCTTCGATATGTTCTACTCGATTAAATAAAAGAAAAACTTGGCCTTCACGAGATAATTCTTTATAAATAGCATCTTTAATAATTTGATCCTGTTCACTAAGAACATAAGTTTGTACAGGATATCGATTAACTGGTGGTGTTTCAATCAAAGAAAGACTACGAATTCCAGCCATAGACATTTGAAGTGTTCTAGGAATAGGTGTCGCGGAAAGTGTCAACACATCAACATTTGTTTTATACTCTTTGATTTTTTCCTTATGTTTTACACCAAATCTCTGTTCCTCATCAATAATCAAAAGTCCTAAATCTTTAGGTTTAATTTGATCATTTAAAAGTCGATGTGTCCCAATAACCATATCTATTGTACCATCAGCAAGACCTGCTAAAATAGTATGAGCCTCTTTAACTGTTGTAAACCGATTAAACAATGCTATACGAACTGGGAAATCTCTAAAACGAACCAAAGCATTCTTATAATGTTGATTAGAAAGAATCGTTGTTGGACATAAAAGTAAAACTTGTTTAGAATCCAAGATAGCCTTAAAAGCCGCTACAAAAGCCACCTCTGTCTTACCAAAACCAACATCACCACATAATAATCGATCCATTGGACGAGTAGACTCCATATCTTCTTTAATCTGCATAATAGCACGAGTTTGATCAGCTGTAAGAGTATAAGGAAAATTTTCTTCAAATTGCTTTTGTAAATCATTATCCTTAGAAAAAGCATACCCCTTTCTACTTTCTCTCTCAGCATAAAGCCTAATAAGTTCATCAGCCATATCAGCCACTTTTTTACTAACCCGCAACTTAGTCTTTTGCCACTCATTACCATTTAATCTATTAACCTTAGGAACTATACCTTCCTTACCAGAATATTTATATAAATAATCTATTTTTTCAACAGGTATATAAAGTTTATCCTCACCCTGATAAATAACTTCTATATAATCCTTTAAAATATTCCCAATACTAAGTTTTTTAATACCTTTATATATACCAATACCATGAACATTATGAACAACATAATCTCCAACCTCTAATTTATTAATATCTGTAATTTTACTAGAATATTTAAATTTAGTCTTATATTTTTTATTTTCTTCATGAGATAAAAATAATTCCTTATTTGTAATAAAAACATAATTTCCATAAATAAATCCTTCATTTAAATCATGAACAATCAAATTAACAATAGAAGGATGAATATGTTCTGTATCTGTTTCTATACACTTACTATTTATATTTTTCCTTACATTCTTTACTTGATAATCTTTTAGACAAAGAATAACCGTTTTTCCTTCTTTTAAACATTTAGAAATAAAACTATTAATAAGATCAGTCTTTTCATTAAAAGAAGATAAACTCTGCACATTATAATCATATAAATCTCTATTACTATTCATATTATCTAAAGAGAAATAATGAACAACTTCCCCCGTCTTTATATGAGATAAATCATGCATATATTTTCCTGTAAAAGTAATATCTGTATGACTTTGATATTCAAATATTTCCTCCAATATAGATTGATAACTTACCTCTAACTGACTATAATCCTTATAAAAAACAATAGGATGAGAAAGATAATTAGAAATACTAGAAACTTCCCCATTTGTATAATTTGGTAAATATTTTTGCTTAAATCTTTCTTCTTCTAAACATTCTTCATCAATCAAAAACTCAGAATTAGGATAAATAGTAATAGAAGATATAGTAGATATAGATTTTTGTGTCCCACCATCAAAATAACGAATAGACTCAACCTCATCACCAAAAAATTCAATACGGATAGGCCTATCTTGCCCAATAGGAAAGACATCAATTACAAAACCTCTAAGTCCAACTTCTCCTGTATTTGTAACAAGAACTTCTTTCTTATAACCAGAAGCAATCAATTTAGAAAAGAAATCTTTTGGAGAAATCTCATCTCCTACCTGAATAGAAACAACACTAGATAAATACTTTTCTTTAGAAGGCAAAAATCGTAAATATCCCATTAAGTTAGTAATAAGAATAGACTTTTTCGATGAAATACTAAGTGATTGCAAAACTTCCATACGACTGATAAGTAAATCTGGACTAATAGCCAAGGCTTCACTTGTCAAAAAATCATCCATTCCAAATAAATAGACATCTTCTGTAAAAGAATTCACATATGAATAAAGTTGATTCGCCTCATATAAGGAGGGAACAACCACCAATAAATTTTGATTTTTTTTCTTTAAAAGACTCGCTAAATAAAGTCCAAAAAAAGGAGAATTAAGTCCAGTTATATTACTTTTATATACATCTATAATATCTAAAATATTCACTAAAATCACCTATTCTTTTTATTATATTTGCTAACTAAAACAGAAAAATCCTCATAAAAATATTCATCAAGTATTTTTGAAATAGTAATAGAAAGTTCATCATAAGTAGAAAGCTCTTCCTTACTAAATTTAGATAAGACAAAATCTTTCATATGAATATTTCTATCATTACAAATACCAATTTTTATTCGCTTATAAAGATTAGTTCCTATATGAGTTTCTATATTTTTAAGTCCATTATGTCCTCCACTACTACCCTTAGACTTAATCTTAAAATTACCAATACAAATATCCAAATCATCACTAATAACCAAAAGATCATCCACACTAATTTTAAAGAAATCCATATATTTGCGAACAACCTCTCCAGATAAATTCATATAGCTTTGTGGTTTCAAAAAAATAACTTTCTCTTGATTAATAACTATATCCTGATATAAACCATTAAACTTACATTTATAATCATATAAATTTTTACCTTCTAAATATTTATCAACCATAAAAAAGCCAATATTATGACGTGTATTTTCATATTCACATCCTGGATTTCCAAGCCCTACAACTAACTTCATAAATATTTCTCCATTCTCTACTTTTCTTTTTCCTCTAAATATTCTTTATAAATAATAGATTTTGCTACTCCACGCTCTTTTGCAACCCTCTTTATAGCTTGCATCTCATCCATACCATCAGAAAGATAAAGTTTAATATGCGAAAGAATGGATAAATCATAATAAGATTCCTTTTCACACCCTGACACAACAAGAACATATTCTCCTTTAATAACTTTCATCTCTTTTAAACAACTAGAAATAGGTCCACGAACAATTTCCTCATGAACTTTTGAAATCTCTCGACTAATAGAAACATAACGATCACCAAATACCTCCAACATATTAGATAAAGTTTTAATAATACGATGAGGTGCTTCATAAAAAATAAGTGTATAAGGAAATTTTTTTAAACTTTCAAGCTCATTTTTCTGTTTACTACTTTTTATATTTAAAAAACCATAATACAAAAAGTGATTTGCATTAATACCAGAGGATATAAGTGCAGGAACAAAAGCTGTAGCACCTGGAAGTCCTACTACATTATAACCATTTTGTATAATATATTTACAAAGAAGATAACCAGGATCACTAATAATAGGACTACCTTGATCTGTAATAAGCGCAATATTTTTATCATTATTAAGTTCATTTAAAACAAAATCCTTGATTTTATCTTCATTAAATTCATGACAACTAACCAATCTTTTAGAGATATTATAATGCCTTAATAATGGATAGGAAACCCGAGTATCTTCACATAAAATAAAATCAACAAAAGATAAAATTGAAAGAGCACGTTCTGTTATGTCTTGCAAGTTTCCAATTGGAGTAGGAACCAAATATAAAGTAGCACGATTATCATAACTTTTTTGCATTACATAACCTCCTCTAAAAGCATTCTATATTCTTCTGTTTCTTGTCGATTTTCATCATACATAACAAAAGGTTTATCTATAATAAGTCCACTCCTACCACACTTTATACCCTCAATATAAAATAAACTTGGTGAAGTCGTAATATGATCATAAACAAACCGAATATACTTAGGCTCTATTTTATACTTTCGTAGCAATTCCAGTACTTCCATAAATCTAGAAACACGTTGAACCAGGGCAAAAACACCACCTTCTTTTAATAATTGAAAGGCGATTTTAATCACTTCCTCTAAAGTAATAAAAACCTCATGTCTAGCAATAGCTTTATGAATATCCATATTTTTAGTAGATTTCTCTTCATTTTTAAAATAAGGAGGATTAGAAAGTATCAAATCAT
>JAAWCL010000158.1 GCA_022793235.1 Bacilli bacterium
CCGTCCCCCAGCAGGTGTGGACCCTGGCCCGAGAATATCTGGAGCAGAGCGACCTGGACCTCCAGTTGGACGCCATGGAGACCCGTTTCTTCTGCGTGGAGGAGCCCTACTGGATGGGTGTCTGCTCCATGGAGACCTCCAAAAACGGCGTAAAACAGCCCACCCAGCTGGCGTTCTTCCACACATCCTCCTTCCGGTCTTTCTCCATGCTGGTGTACGCCCTTCCGGAGGCGGAGGTGGCGGACGTCGAAAAGCAGACCCGCGCCGCCGCCCACGGCCTGCTGGACTACGACGCGGCCCTGTGGGACCGGAGCACCCCCGTCTTCCCCACCGCCTACGGGCCGGGAAATTACGACGGTGTGTTTACCGTCCAGGGCTCGGAGGAGGACGAGGACAGCCTGGGCATGACCTGGACGGAATGGGGCGACCGCTACACGGCCCAATACCGCTATGAGGGCTGGAACAACCGCTTCTGCACCAGCCTGGACACCACCCGCAAGCTGCCCACCACACGGGGCGTGAAGGTGGGGGACAGCAAGTCCGCCGTCCGCGCCGCCTACCCGGAGCTGCAATCCGGCCCCCAGCCCGGACTGGAGGGGGATTTCCTCTGGTACGAGGGCTACCGGACCCGGCTGGTTTTCTTCTTTGAGAACGACAAGCTCAGCCGTCTGCTGCTGATGGAGACGGACTGATGAAAGGAGCGCAACATGAAACGAAATCGTCTCCCCCTCCCCTTTTACGCCCTGGCGGCAGTGACAGTGCTGCTGCTGATCTCCCTGGTGGCCTGTCAGGAAAAGGCCGCTGTGCCCACCATCGTCATGGAGACCCAGTATTACGACCGCTACGGCAACTACGTGGAAATTCCCTCCCTGGCCCTCCCCGCCGGGGAGCAGAACGACGCCGTAGATGCCATCAACGCCGGGCTCAATGAGCTGCGGGAGCGGTACAGCGGCACCCCTAGCGACGTCCGGGGCGGCAACGAATGCCTGTTCTACCCCTCCACCAACGACCGCTATCTGAACCTGGTCTTTTACGAGGGAAACGTCGATTATGGCAACGACGGCTACGTCTGCTCCTGGGTCTATGACAAGAAAGAGGGAGCCGAAGTCACGGCGGAGGACGCCCTGGCCTTGGCCGGGACCACCTGTGAGGCTCTGTTCGCCGATCTGGAGGCCTTCGTTGCCGCCGACCCGGAGGACCCCCGGGGGCTGTACAAGCTGTTTGACCCCATCAACCTCCAGGGCTTCCGCATCAAGGCGGACGGCAAGCCGGTGTTCTATCTCACCGCCGTGGTAGACGGCCGGGAGCTGGAGAACGGCGGCTACCTGGACGAGTGGTCCCGCCTGTACGTCTGGGAAGACGGGACCTTTACCCGCTACTACTACATGTCCTTTGGGAGCGACGGCCAATATCCCCTGGTCCCGGCCGAGGAGACCGACCAGTTCGACCC
>JAAWCL010000188.1 GCA_022793235.1 Bacilli bacterium
ACAGACAATCATGAGAGGATCTCACCACAATCAATGAAAACTGGGGATTGGTAGATTCCTGCAAAGTGGTATACTAAAGGTGCCGAATAAAGTTGTAAGGGGATTGAAGCTATAAAGCTCGTCCGACAGACTGATTTTCAACCTCTTAGTGTACCACATATTGTTTCCATCGCTTTTTGATGAGGACGCAGGACAGCCAACATTTTTGGAAGAGGTTGCATCGGCTTGTAAATGATTCTATGGAGGTGTTGTCATGGAAATACTATATAAGCGATGCTGTGGAATTGACGTACATAAAAATATGTTAATTGCGTGTGTTTTTATGGGAGTCAGAAAAAAAGAAATTCGCCAGTTTGGTACAATGACTGACGATATTTTACAATTGACGAAATGGTTAAATGAAGTTGATTGTGAAATGGCTGCTATGGAAAGTACCGGCAATTATTGGAAACCGGTGTATAACATTTTTGAAGATGAGGAAATCCCAATCATGATAGTAAATGCCCAGCACATAAAAGGTGTACCAGGCCGTAAGACCGATGTGAAAGATGCGGAATGGATTGCCGATTTAGTACGCCATGGGCTGGTAAAAGCAAGTTTTATTCCAAACCGGGAGCAAAGAGAACTCCGGGAAATAACACGCTACCGGCAGGAACTAATCGAAGAACGTGCGCGGGAGCTGAATCGGATTCAAGGTGTTTTAGAAGGATGTAACCTGAAATTAGGCTCTGTACTTACTGATATAAGCGGGAAAAGCGGGATTGCCATTTTAAGAGCAATTGTATCTGGTGAAACGGATCCTGTTATCCTAAGCAAGTTTGCAAAGGGCAAAGCCAAAAATAAATTAGCAGAACTTCAGCGGGCGCTGAAAGGAAGCATTCATCCGCATCAGCAGTTAATGCTGAAACACCAATTGGAACATATAGAAACCCTGTCCAGAATAATTGAGGATCTGGATTCTGATATAGATGAAAAAACAGAATCTATGAAGAAACAAATTCAGTTATTAGATGAAATTCCTGGAATTGGCAGAAAAAGCGCAGAACGGCTGCTTGCAGAAATAGGAACGGAAATGGAACAATTTAAAAATCAGTCTCATTTTAGTTCCTGGGCCGGGTTAGTTCCTGAATGTAAAGAAAGTGCAGGCAAAAAGATGAGTACTCGGATTCGGAAAGGAAATAAGCATGTAAAATCAGTACTTGTGGAGTGTGCACGCTCTGCAATACGGAATAAGAAGAGTTATTTTTATTCACGCTATCAACGGATTGCTGCACGCCGTGGAGGAAACAGGGCTTTAATTGCAGTTGCCCATTCTATGTTAACAGCAATTTATCATGTCTTAAAAGATCTGCAGCCCTATAAGGAACTTGGATGCGATTACTACAGTACTTACAACCGTGAAAAAAGCATACAGAGAAATATTCGTTCACTAGAACGCATGGGGGTAACCGTAGTGATCAAATAGATGATTCTGAAAGAGAAAGCCCACCTTAATTGGTAGGCTTTGTTATGATGCTTGTTATTAAGGTATCGAGAAGTTAACGTTTTCAGGACAG
>JAAWCL010000189.1 GCA_022793235.1 Bacilli bacterium
GATTCAAGAGAACAATTTGAAATGAGAACACATAAAAGAGTTATCGACATTCTTTATCCAACACAAAAAACAGTTGATAGTTTAATGAAAATTGATTTACCAGCTGGTGTTGATATAGAAATCAAATTATAATAATTTAAAAAATCAAACCATGCTAATGAACAATATAGAAGCATTAGCCAATAGTTAGGAGGAAAATTAAAAAATGAAAAAAGCAATAATAGGAAAGAAAATTGGAATGACACAAATATTTGACGAAGCAGGAAAAGTTATTCCAGTAACAGCTATAGAAGCAGGACCATGCGTTATAGCACAAATAAAAACAGTAGAAACAGACGGTTATGATGCCGTACAATTAGGTTTCGGAGATGTAAAAGAAAACAAAGTAAATAAACCAGTAAAAGGTCATTATGCAAAAGCAAGCATAACACCTAAAAAACATTTAAGAGAATTCAGATTAGATTCTTTAGAAGGTTTAAAAGTAGGAGACGAGTTAAAAGCTGACGTATTTGCAGTTGGAGACAGCGTTGATATCCAAGGAACATCTAAAGGAAAAGGATTCCAAGGTGTTATAAAAAGACATGGACAAAGTAGAGGACCAATGGGACATGGTTCAATGTATCACAGAAGACCAGGTTCAATGGGACCAACATCAACTCCAGGTAGAGTTTTCAAAGGTAAAAAATTACCAGGACATATGGGAGTTCAAACAGTTACAATTCAAAACTTAGACGTAGTAGCTGTTGACCTAGATAAAAACGTAATATTAGTAAAAGGTAGTGTTCCAGGAGTTAAAGGAGCTATCTTAAAAATAAAAATGAGCGTAAAAGCTTAAAGGAAGGAGGAAGAAGTAAATGCCTAAAATAGACGTATATAATATAGAAGGAAAAAAAGTTAGCGAAGTAGAATTAAAAGAAGAAATATTTGGAATAGAGCCAAATGAAGCTGTTGTACATAGTGTATTAGTTAACTTTTTAGCAAATCAAAGACAAGGTACACAAAATACAAAAACAAGAAGTGAAGTTCGTGGTGGTGGAAGAAAACCATGGAGACAAAAAGGAACAGGTAGAGCAAGACAAGGTTCTATAAGAGCTCCACAATGGATAAAAGGTGGTATAGCTTTAGGACCAAAACCACGTTCATACTACTACACAGTTAATAAGAAAGAAAGAAGACTTGCTGTTAAATCAGTATTAAGTTCAAAAGTATTAGAAAA
>JAAWCL010000033.1 GCA_022793235.1 Bacilli bacterium
GTAACCCTATTTCCTCGCTGTCTACGCTTTACTTATAATATTACTATTATAAGCACAAGACTCGCTACTGTTGGTTGGTTAGACCTTAAACAGGCAAGATTTCCACTTGCTAGATTATTAACCCTTTTCTGGGCGCACAACTACTTTTTGTCATCTACAACTTTAGATACAATATTCTCTTCAGAAATAGAAGACAGCATTTTATCAAGTATTCCAACTTCATGAACACTTGTACTGTTCTCACCCTCTATACGAGGATTAGAAAGACCTGTCTTTTTAGTGACAAAAGTATCAACCTTTTCTAAACTAGACAAACAACTCTTAGTTTCCACCTCATAATGATGTCTAGCATAAATATTACGATATCGTAAGAATATAAATAAAAAATAAAAAACACCTAAAAATAAGAAAAGAAAATTATATTTTGAATCAATAAAAAGTGCAAGCAAAATACCAAATATTTCCACACCAAGAGATATTCCTATAAGTTTAGGCATATGAACAGGAATACTCCCCATAACCTCCTTCGTTCGAGCATTAACCGCAACATAATGTAAAATTTTTTTCTTCTCATTTATCTCTTGATAACTATACAGCCATACAGGTAAATAAGCCGCTTTCCATTGTTGCCCTTTAATAAGGACATCCTCCTTATTCCAACATACTCCTCTATCATACTCTTTCAATGTTTCATTTGCACGAAATCGAATAATATCTTTAGTTTGCATATCAACTATATTCTTCAATTGTTCAACATTTAAATCCCGTCTTTCAGAAGTATATCCCTTTAAATAATTAGCATTATAACGAACACAATTTTCAGTATCAAAAGGCATAATCGTATTAATAATATTATTTGTCTTTTGTACAGATTTATTATTTATCCTATCAGAATTTGATTCAATACTTAAATCAGTAATAGCCATATCAAAAGACCGCTCTACATAATACTGCTCTGCATCATAATAAACTTCTTCACTATCCCCTATTCCTCTTGTATATCTTCGAACCATCTTTTCTCCCTGTCCAATTAACCTTGCATGTGTATTTAAATCAACCAACATATAAGGGAAATAAACACCCATAATATTATCTGTAGTAAATTCCTCCACAAATTTAGGATGAGCAAAAAATTTTCTCCTGCTTACAAAACCTTCTATCACCCTTTGAGCCTCCTCTTTAGTAATAGAAAAAGGAAGTACAAAATCAGGTACACTTCCATTTGGAATCTGCTCATTAATCGATAAAGTATTTCGACACCAATGACAACGGGCCTGCATACTAGAAGCAGTATCAATGACAACTTCTGAACCACAACTACTACACTTCAAAGTAACCATATCACTAGAAGAATCAAGAATAGAAGAAGCACCTGTAGTAATAGACACACCATCAAGTTTAGAAATATCAGATTCTAATCCCATAACAGATTGTGATACAAATTCGTATCGACAAAAATTGCATCTTAACTTTCCTGATGAAACATCTAAAGAAATATCTGTAGCACCACATTTAGGGCACTTATCCTGACCATTTGTTACATCATCACTCGTTTGAATCATAACAGGACTCTTAGAAGATGAGTTATCAATAATATTAGGAATATCAAAACGAGTATCTTTCATAATCTAAATCCCCAACAACATCTTCTTTTTAGCATCAAAATCCTCTTGTGTAATAACTCCTGCATCCAAAAGTTCCTTAAGCTTCTTTAATTCCTCATAAGGATCAGCAACACGAGATACTACATTAGAAGAAGAAATATCTCCATTCTGTTCATCCGACTGCTCTATAATATTAATAAATGGATTAGTTGTACGATCAGTAGATTGTTGTACATTCTGCATAACATTAGGTGTAGCTTGCATACCCATACCCATAAAGGCCATCCCAGAAGCCCCACCATTCTCACCTGCTGCCTGCATACCACGAGCAACAGACTGCTGCATAAACGAATTTCCTCTAATACCAGATAAGGCATCACTTTTCTTAACATCGCTTAATAATTTCTTAGTATCCTCATCATACTCTATAGCAAGAATAGCTGTTTTTACAATTTCAAGACCTCTGTCTGTTTTCCAATGATAAGCCTCTTCTACCGCAAAACTCATAGATTGAGCAAAACCAATTTGATCAGATTGAATCTTTGCAATACGATTTCCTTTACTTGGATCATTAGTATAATTAGAAAATGCAGCAGATAAAGTTCCTACAACTTCATTGAACAATTGCTCTCCAGCCATATTATTCATATCTGCAAAATCAAAAACTGGAGCATTAGGTTGTAAATATTGCTGAGGTACAAAATTTTTGACAAATAATATTGGATCAACAATTCTTAGAGAATAAGTCCCCCTTGTTATAGCACCAACCTGTGTATTCAAAAAGGCATCATCAAAATAAATTTCTGATTGAGTACCAAAACGGTTATTTGGAATTTCCTTTAGATTCACATAAAAGGCAAGTTGCTGCGTAGCAGGAATACCACCAAATTTAAATCTTTCAAAAGATTGACCAAAAGTGGAAGCTAAAACACCATCTCCTGCAAATATAGACCTTGAATTCACATCATTAGAACGAAATTCAAACCCTCCAGCCTCTGTAATAAAACCTGTTATTTGACCATCTTGCATAGTAAGTAATGCAACACCCTCAGGAACAATAATTTTACTACCATTAGTAATAATATTATTACTTCCCTTATAATTTTCACCACGACCTGCATTTATGCTATGAAGTGTTGCAGAAAAAAGTGCACAAGTAGCCGAAATATCCCCTCTAGGTTCATAAAAATCCTTCCACTGATCAGCAAAAGCACCACTTAAAGCACCTGAAAACGCCTTTATAAATCCCATAAATAATTACCTCTTTTCCTTATATCTTATGAATAGAAGATGAAAGAAATTAACTCATTTCTTCTTAAAAGTAGTAAGTAGAGAAATAAATTTTCTCCTATCCTCTTTTATTATAACATAATTTATAACCTAGAAAAAAGAAAAATAAAAAAACTAGACAATTCTATAAAATAGGGTCTATTTTAAAAAATAAAAACATAAAGTTAAACATAGAAAGGAATGATAGAATAATGGAAACACTTAAAGTTTCATCAAAATCAAATCCCAGTAGTGTAGCAGGTGCTCTGGCTAATGTATTCAGAGAAAAGGGAAGCGTAGAAATACAAGCAGTAGGAGCTGGTGCATTAAACCAAGCTATAAAATCAGTAGCCATAGCAAGAGGATTTTTAGCACCTTCTGGCAAAAATTTAGTATGTATACCTGCCTTTACAGATATCACAATAGAAGGAGTAGAAAAAACAGCAATTAAACTAATCGTTGAATCAATCTAAACAGCCAATCTGACTGTTTTTTTATTTTTTCTTCTATAATTACAGATATATTATTTAAGAATAATTTCAATCAAAAACAAATTATAGTAATATCACACAACCGACTTCCATCACTATTGTAACATGTGCCATCACCACGAACAATTGCAAATTCTCCCGTGAAAACACCATGATGCCATTGACCACCATAATACGCAAAAGGTTGAATAGAATAAATAAAATTTACAACATCACCGTAAAAGCAAAATTACCTAAAAATTAAAAAATATAGTATTAAAAATTGTCATTTGTACAAATAAAGCTTTAAATATTATCATACTACAAAACATAAAAATTAATTACCATCAACTATCAAATTTATATAATAAAAAAGCATCAATATTTGACACTTTTACCTCAATTTATTTAACAGAGTTTTTAGATAACCATCAGCCTTTGACCAAGAAACAAAAAACACATACTCCACTGTTCAATAAAATTTATTGCATATTTTGATTAATAGACCCTAATTGTGGAGAAGACGTGGTTCCCTGATAAACAGGTGCAGTATTCATGGCAGCACCCTGTGGCATAGTAGATTGTAACATACTAGACTCAGGAACAGCAGATCCTAAAGAAGTATTAACAGTAGAAGACGTATTCAAATTAAGTGGACTAGGCATCTGTTGAAGAGATACTGTAGAAGCAGAGGAAACATCAGGTGTAGCTACAGTCGGTATAGGATCAACAACAGAAGCACCATTATTATTAAGATCACTAGTAATCTGAGAAATAGGTACTTGTTGCGTACTTTCTAATGGGTTTGCACCACCATAAATTTGATGAGGAATCTCAGGTTGTCTTTCTGGAATAATAGTACTAACCCCACCATATATTGGAGCATCAACAACTGAAGTACTAACAACTTCTGATTGCTGCAAATCAGGTAAAGCACTTGGAATAGACAAACCAGAAGAAGTAGCACTATTATTTATAATAGCAGTCTGAGAGGATTGCATCTCAGGTAAAACTTGTTCAATAGTTGGCGCAGAAACTGGAACAACTGACTGTGACATATCAAGAGAAGGAATAGTTGATACCATAGTTGATTCAGGCTGTATATTTAAAGCCTCATTTTGTACTGGAGATTGCATGGAAACAGCTGTATTATGGATATCTCCTCCATTATTACCATCTGTAGGAACAGTAGACATATTATTAATGGTAGTAAAAGAATCAGGTTGTATAACAGTTGGTTCGACTGGCATTGTTGTTGCAGTATAAGAAGATAAATTTGAATTATCTATAACTGGAATAGTATTAGTAGATTCTAATGTAGTAATTGTTGGTGATGCATCCACACCCATATTTAAATTTGAATTAACAGCTGATACAGGAACGCTAGAATATACAGAAGTATTATTCATATCTGAATTTGGAGTAGACATAACCATAGATTGCCCTGTTTGAGGTTGCATACTAGATGCAGAATTAGGCACTGTATTAACATAAGGACTACTTGTAGGAACATCTACGGGTGTAGGCATAATAATCGTATTACCTGTAGAAACATCCACAGGATTGGTATTAGCCTGTCCATAAGTATTCATGGCTAAATCAACTGGTGGTTGATTTGTAGTCACAATACTAGGGGCTGGTGCAGGAACAACATTTACATTTACATTTGGTTGAACACCTTCTCCCTTCTCTTTTTTGCTCTTTCTACTAGTAACAATAAAAATCACTAAAGCAACAATTAATAATAAAACACCTACAGTAATTAATATACCAGGTATTGTTGTGAACCAACTTAATGAAAACATAAAATCAATCTCCCTCTATTTTTATTCTACAATTATGATAGCAAAAAAAAAAAAGAATTGCAAATATATTTTATTTTTTAAAAAATATTTACAATTATTGACATTTTTGGTTTTTTATTTCATAAAAAAAGAAAAAGAAAAAACAAAAAGTATATACACATCTAATATGTAAAGTCATCAAAATATTCCCTTTTAGGATAGGCAACTTGAAAAAACATTTTTTCTCTTCTTACTGGATGTAAAAAAGAAATTTTATAACTACATAAAGCAATTTGCGTAAAATCTTTTTTACCATATCGTTGATCTCCACATAAAGGATAACCCCTACTTGCAAATTGCACTCGGATTTGATGATGTCTACCTGTCTCAAGTTCAATCAAAACAAGAGTCTCCTGTTTATCAAAATTACGATCAAGTACGCTGTATCTTAAAACGGCTTTTTTTCCCAATGCAGAGGTTGTAACATAAGAATTTCCATCACCACTCTTTTTTAAATAATCAATAAATTTTCCAGATTCTTCCTCCATTATACCACATACAACAGCAATATAATTTTTTTTAAACTCCTGATTTTGAATCATAGCAGAAAGCCTAGCAGCTGCCTTACTCGTTCTAGCAAAAACCATAAGACCTGACACTGGTCTATCCAGTCTATGAACAAGTCCAATATATACATTGTTGGGTTTATTATATTTCTCTTTTACATAATATTTAACCATAGTAAGAATGGAAGTATCTCCTGTACAATCCTCTTGACTTAAAATATTACAAGGTTTATTCACAACAAGAATATGATTATCTTCATATAAAACTTCTAATCTATTCATTACTTTCCCATCTTCCATAGATACCACAAGGAAGAAGTAATTGATTTGTAGTAATAGGAAGACCTATTTCTCCACTTGTAATATTTCCTTGTTTTTTCTTATTTACTATCATAGAAAGTAAATTATGAAGTACTGTAGCACTAAGACCTGTTGTATAAGAATTTATTTGAAAAAATAACGGCTCATCACTTAATACTTCAGCACATAAAGAAACAAGCTCATATAAATTTTTTTCTAAACTCCATACTTCACCATTACTTCCCCTTCCATAACTAGGAGGATCCATAATAATCGCATCATACTGATTTCCACGTCTAATTTCTCTTTTTACAAATTTTAAAACATCATCAACTAAATATCGAATAGAACACTTTTGTAAATGAGAACTATTCACATTTTCCTTAGCCCATTCAACCATACCACGTGAAGAATCTACATGCACAACATGAGCTCCTGCAAAAAGACAAGCCACACTAGCACCACCTGTATAAGCAAATAAATTAAGTACTTTTATACTTCTTTTAGATGAGACTATCTTCTGAATAAAAAAATTCCAATTAGCAGCCTGCTCAGGAAACAACCCTGTATGCTTAAAACCCATTTGCTTTATATTAAAAACTAAATCTCGATAAGAAACTTGCCATCTATCAGGAAGCTTTTTTAAATTTTCCCAATAGCCTCCACCACTAGTATTTCTATGGTAAATAGCATCAATTTTACCCTTATACTTTAAAGATAAATCACCATTATCCCATATAACTTCAGGATCAGGTCTAAGTAGATAATATTTCCCCCATCTTTCATATTTCATACCAAGAGAGGCATCAATTACTTCATAGTCTACAAAATCTTTTACCACTAACATCAAATCACCTACTAATTATTATACAAAAATAAAAAATAAATGTACATATAAAGATAAAGTGAAAAGAAAAATAAAAAAAGAGTATTTCTACTCTCACATTAAAACTAGTTTTTTGCTAGTTTTTTCATAAACAAGAACATTCCAACTAAAGATATAGCTCCTGCTACAACAAATATACCACTATTATCTGTATACTTAATAACATTAGAAATAACAGTAAATACAGATCCATCAGTATTATATATAGTTAAAACATTACCTTTAGATATTCTTATTTTTACCGCAGTTTTATTAGAAACATCATTGATAATTGCAATAATTCTATTCTTTTCACTTTTCGTTAATTCACTTAAGCTTCTTGCATTTCCTGCTTCCATTACTGCTAGGGCTTCATCAACCTTTTGTGCGATATAATCAGCATCACTTGATGAAATATTATTTTGTTGTAAATATCTCTCAATTAAAGCAGCTTGAGAACCATTTACCTTTATTGTTGCACCATTTACTGTATAAGATGCAGTTAACTTATTTTTTAATTCATCTTTAGTCATGGCATCAACACTAGTAGCACTAATGAATAAAACTGTAGCAATAATTGCTAAAAATATTTTTTTCATTGTTCTTCCTCCCTCCCTAAATTAGTTAATATTCTACTACTTCTTCTTATACAAGTCAAGAAGTTTTTTCTATTGTGAACATCATAATATCTTATAATAAAAAGGAATGAATCATAAATTTAGACATCATATCAACAACTACTTCTTATTTTTTTTAGAACTGATCAATAAATGTATTAGAATATACCAAATAATACTGCTATTCCATTTATGATAAGATTGGACATAAACATTGTTGTCAAAATAGAAAATAGGGAAAAACTGACTTTAATTAAAATATCTCTTTTAGATTGTACTGCTCTTACAATATAAAATATACTACAAATGTATATTAAAATATTGTCTAGCCATAACAAAATATTGAAAGGTTTACTTACCAATAAATCATTTAAGTTATTTGTATTATAACTATTAATATATATCATATTTGTATACTCTAACGCATTAATTATTAAACTAATTATAGTTAAAACAATTAACATAATTTCCATTATTTTTTCAAAATTTTTAATTTCCTTTTTCATACATCCTATCCCTTTCAATTTTAATTATATCACTAATTTTTTTCATATAAGTCATTTTTATAATAAATAGTTTATATCTTTACAGTTATAATTATTAAAAAGGATTAGATTATGTAATTATATTAATCCTCCATGCACTAAAAGTAAAAATAAATACATTCCAATCAACATAAAAATCTATACCAAAAACATCTATAATAAAAATTCAATTATCAAAATACAAAAAATTAAAATATCATTATATTATAGTACAAACAACAACCGACTTCCACGGTCTTGATAACCATTACCAATTGTAAGACCAAAAACAAATTCCCCTGTGATAATTCCATAGTTCCATGCACCACCATGATACGAAAATGGCTCTTCTCCATAAACAAAGAAAGAAGTATCACCGTAAAAGCCCCTATCAAAAACGATCTATAACACAAATTCAATTATTAAAATATAAAAAATTAAAATATCAGCATATTATAGTATACAAAACAACCGACTTCCATATCCAATATCACATCCACCATAACTATTATCAAAATAGAAAGAACCAGTAAATCCACCATCATCAAAGGCACCACCATGCATCGCAAAAGGATAAGTATATCTTACAAGATTCACTAAATCACCGTAAAAGCCTTTACTAAAAAATTATCTATAATATAAGTCCAATCATTAAAATATAAAAATTAGAACATCACCATATTATAGTATAAAATACCAACCGACTTCCTTGATAAAAATGAGAAAAACCAATATTAGGACCATGAGCGAATTCTCCCATACCTGCACCATCTGCCCAGTGACAACCATAAATCATAAAAGGCCATGCAAGATAAAGAAAGTCATTCCAATCACCGTAAAGAAGTCTTTAAATAAGACTATTTTAAATACAAAAATATTCTCTATTCAATTATACATGATTTTTCCTCTAGCTTTTCTAAATAGTCTAAAAATTCTTGAGGAGGATTCACCTCAAAATGAAGAGCCTCTTTTGTAATTGGATGAATAAAATCAATACTCCAAGAATGAAGCATTTGTCCAAAAGTGGTTGCATTTCTATTATTATACAAAGGATCATTCACAACAGGATGTTTAATATAAGCCATATGAACACGTATTTGGTGCGTTCTTCCAGTATCTAAAACACACTCAATCAAAGATTTATTCTTAAATCTTTTTAAAACCTTAATATGCGTAATAGCATTCTTACTGTTCAAATCTGTAATCATCATCTTTTCTCTATTTTGTTTATCCCTTCCAATAGGAGCATCAATTGTAGCACTATTAGGCAAATCATTTCCTTCCACAAGTGCTAAATAACATCTCTTCACTTCCTTATCTCGAATCATATTAGAAAGAGATTCTAGTACCCTCTCATCTTTACTAACAAGCATTAATCCACTTGTATCCTTATCTAAGCGATGTACAATTTGAGCACGCATATTAGTAGTGCTTGATATATGCAAATGATATAAAACTGCATTCACAAGAGTACCAGTATAATGCCCTGGAGCAGGATGCGTAACCATACCACTCTTCTTATTGACAACCATTAAATACTCATCTTCATAAACAATATCTAAAGGAAGATTTTCTGCCTCAATCGTTGTGGTAAAATCCAACTGAGCATCAACTACAACAAAATCAGAAAAAACAACCTTATAACTAGTATTTACCACTTTTTCATTAACGGAAACCCGACCATTCTTAATAAGTTTCTGTATTTTACTACGAGAAATACTTAACCTCTGTGCCAAATAACTATCTATTCTTTCTGAAACGTCTTCTTCTACAACTATTTTCATCATATTTACCCAACACCTCCTCCAAAACAATGAGTAAAAAACCAATAACTATAAAAATATCTGCGATATTAAATATAGGAAAATAATAGGAAAAAAAATGAAAAGATAAAAAATCAATAACATAATGATGTACAATCCGATCAATTAAATTCCCTATTACACCCCCCATTAAAAAAGAATAAGAAATTAGACTAAGTTTTGATAATCTTTCTTCTCTAGAAAAAATAAAATAAACAAAGAATATGGAAAAGAAAAGACCCATTAAAATAAGAAACATTTGATTACCTTCCAAAATAGAATAAGCTGCTCCTGTATTCTGAGTATAAGTAAGATAGAAAAAATCTTGAATTACAGGAACTGTATCAAATACTTCAAAAAAATGTTGAATAACAAACTTTACAACCTGATCAATTGCTACAATCAAAAAAGCAATACAAAATAACAAAACTTTATCTCTAGAAAACTTAATTTTCATCTAAATCACCATTTAATATTTTAATATGATTAACAATAATTTGTAAATCCCGAAGTCTCTTTTCAATTTTTCCATCTATCTTAATAATATCACCACGTGAAAGATCTGCATAAGTAGTATAAACATTGGGAAATAAAATAAACTCAACTCGACCAGTCTCATCACTAGCTGTAATAAAGGCCATATTTTCTCCCTTTTTAGTTTTTATTGTCTTAATTTTTTCTACAAATACCAAAAATTTCTTATTTTTATTTTGATGTACAAAAATGTCTTTTAAAAATAAAACATCATTATTTTCTAATAAATATTTACTAGTAGGGTGCCCTGTTAAATAAAAACCAAAAAGTTTTTTTTCATTCTCTAATAAATAATCAAAAATAAATTCTGTCTCCTCCTTAAGAATAGGTTTCATAACAAGAGTTGGATCCAAATCCTTTGTAAGACAACCATAATCATATAATTCATCTAAATAAGAAATAAGAGTTTGAACATTATAATGAAAAGATCGAAAAGCATGAGCTAAAATCAAAGACTCCAATACTTTTTTTCCAACTCCCTCTAATATAAGTCGACTAAAACAATCATAAATATCTGAAAAAGGCTTATCCCCTCTAGCCGCAATAATTTGCCTAGTAGCCACCTCTCCTATATTATTAATAATAGAAAAAGGCGCATAAATTTTATTTTCAAAAACAAGATAACGATTACTACTAATAAAAATATCTGGTTTTTCTATTTGAATATCTTTACTTTTAGCTTCTAATATATATTCACTAGACTTTACAGCAGAACCTATAACACTACTAAGCAAATTACTATAAAATATTTCTTTATAATAAACCTTAAAATAAGCTAGTTTATAAGCAATAAGCGAATACGCCACAGAATGAGACCGATTAAAACCATAAAGGGCAAAATTTAATATCAAATCAAAAATCTCTTTACTTGTTTTTAAATCATGTCCCATTTCTTTACTTTTCTTTAAAAAATGCTCTTCTTCACTTTTTAAGACATCCATTTTTTTCTTACTCATAGCACGTCTTAAAATATCAGCCTCTCCTAAAGTATACCCTGCATAAACACTAGCAACTTGCATAATTTGCTCTTGGTATATAATAATACCATAAGTATTTTTTAGTATCTTTTCTAAAGATGGATCAGGGTAAATAATTTCTTCTTCTAGATGCTTTCTTTTAATATAAGTAGGAATATTTATAGCGGGACCAGGACGAAATAAAGCAATCGCTGCAAAAATATCCTCAAAAGAATTAGGTCTAAGTTGCTTTAAAAAACTCCGCATACCACTAGACTCAAATTGAAAAATACCAGTAGTATCTGCCCTTTCAAATAATCTTAAAACTTGTTCATCTTCTAAATGAATAGAATTAAAAGAAATTTTTTTATGATAAGTCTTTTCAATATCCTCTAAAATATGAGAAAGAATACTTAAATTCTTAAGTCCCAGAAAATCCATCTTTAAAAGACCTAACTCTTCTAAATATTCCATAGAATAGCTAGTTAAATACATATCATCACTAACCGTTAAGGGTAAAACCTCATCTAAATCACACCTACACATAACAATACCTGCAGCATGAGAAGATGTATGTCTAGGCATTCCTTCAAACTTTAAAGCAATTTTAAATAATTTTTGAAAAGATAAATCATTATCAATCATCGACTTAAAAGTAGAATTCTTTTTATAAATAGATAAAAGAGAATCTTTATTCATCATAGGAATAAGCTTAGTTAAAGAATCTACTTTATAAACTGGAATATTTAAAACTCGAGCCACATCTCGAAGTACTTGTTTACTACTTAAAGTACCAAAAGTAACAATCCCAGCCACTCTCTTTTCTCCATATTTTTTTTGCACATATCGAATAACCTCATCCCGCCTATCATCTGGAAAATCAGTATCAATATCAGGCATAGTTTTTCTTTCAGGATTTAAAAAGCGCTCGAATAGTAAATCATATTTTAAAGGATCAATTTCTGTAATACCTAGACAATAAGCTACTAAACTTCCCGCAGCACTACCTCTACCAGGACCAACTAAAATATTATTTTTCTTAGCATAAAGAATAAAATCATAAACAACTAAAAAGTAATTACAAAATCCCATTTCATCAATGATCTGAAGTTCATGACTAAGTCTCTTCTTATAAAGATCATTAACCTGACTTCCCAATCTCTTCTTAAGTCCTAACTTCGAAAGCTCAAATAAATAAGTTTTAGTATCCACGCCATTTGGTGTATCATAAATAGGAAGCAAAAGTTCTGCATCAGGAAAAGAAAGATTACACTTAGAAATGATATCATCTATATTTTTTAAATACTCCAAATCAGTAAAAGAAGACATTCCCTTTATATTCAGTTCATGATCTAAAACATCATATTTCATAGTATCCGAAATAGTTTTCCCATCTCTTATTCGATATAAATAAGATAAATATTCTGAATCACTACTATTTAAATATAAACATTCTCTAAAAAAAACAATTTGATCAGTTATTTTTTGTAAAGAATACATCTCTTCTTTATTTGAATAACCTAAATAAATATCAGAATATAATTTTTTCAATTTATTATAAAAATTTCTATTAGAATAGTCTACTACACATAATAACTCCCTATTATATTTTTCTAAATCAGAAAAAGTTACAACCCTTTCATTTTGTATAGTAGAAAGTTTAATAAGAGATTTGTAACCTTCATAATTTTTAGCATATAAACACAAGGAAAAATCTTTTAATATGACATGTAAACCAATAATTGGTTTAATCTTTTTAGATATACATTTTTTATAAAAGTACATAGCCCCATAAAGATTCGTATCAACTAGAAAACAAGCCTTTTCTGAGAGAGAGAAAGCATAATTAATAATATCTTCAGGACTAAGCATAGAAGAAAGAAGAGAATAATAACTTTTTGCATAAATCATAAGTAATCCTCCTCTCTTATACCTTTATTATAACTGTACTTTTTTAGAAAGAAAATACTTTAACAACAAAAAAAGAAAGATTATTTCTACATTCTTTTAACTTTCTCTTCACAACTACGAAATAATAGTTCCTCAAAATAAGAATCATTCAAATAATATTGCATAGAAGAAGAAGCAATACCAAACTGTTTAGCAAGAGCATACACATTCATAGATTTCAATACTTCCAAAGTCAAATTGCTCTCCCCTATAAACTGAATAAATTGAATAATTCTTTCTTTTTTATCAACAATACTACAAGAAGCAGCAGGTTTTCTATCCGAAAGTTGTTCAAGAATAATTCTATAATAATTATCTTGTAATAATTCTTTTAAATGCTCATCTGTCAAATAACCACTAATAGCCGCTTTACTATAACCTAATATAGATGAAATTTGACTATAACTACAATTTGCTAAATATAGTATAGCTGTTCTCAACATTTTTAATTCTCTTTTCGTAGTAATACTCACATTTTCTCTTTTTACAATCTGAATAGTTAATAACTCTTCCTCAGACAAAATTTCTAAATTAAGCAAATTTCTTCTTTTATAAGCTTCTCTTTTTCTAGTTTTGCATTTTTTCTGCAATAAATCATAAAATTCTTCTCCCAAATAATTACTTATCCGTGGATTATGAAGCACACCACGCACTACCTCGCGACTTACTTCATACATATCTTCAATCTGCTTAATTGTTACATCATGACAAAAATAATAAATAGCAATATTTAATCGTTTATACATATTACAATCTATTAATTGATTTTCATATAAACTCTGAACTTTTTCTATCAATTTTTCCTCATTAAATTCCATACTATTCCCTCTTCATAATGGCATATTATAATAAAATAAGGGAGAAAAGTCAAAGAAAAAATTAAAAAAGTAAAGCTCATTAAAAAAATATTTAGAAAAAATACAAATACTCTCTTATATAAAAAGGAAGGATTACAAAATTAACTACTTCCCAAATCTTTTTTAAAGACTTTAGAATCTCCTCTTAAAATTTTCTTTTCAAATTCATAATATTGTCTATCAAATAACTTCTTAAAATTAACCAAGATCCTTTTTTTATCTATATTTTCTCCATTCAAATCAAACTTACTTAATATTGTTTCTTCCTTATCTGATAATATAGAAATTAAATAAATAAGCTCATAAATATCCAAATATTGTAAAACCAAATTGATATCCATGCTTTTTAATAGCAATAAATAAGGATTATTACTTGCATCAATAGATTTTAAAGTAGCATTTAACTTCGATATAGTATCAAAAACAGATAAATTGTTTTCTTCTTGTACTTCATCAACTTGGTCTGTTTGTAACAATAAAACTTTTTCATAATAATCTATCCCAATAGAATTCAAATAATAAAGTACATTGCGCTTAACTCTCTTACTATAGAAAGGTACAGGAGTAATTTGACTATACTTCTTAATAAGATTACAAAAACTAGAAGGAGATTTTTGAAGAGTATAAGCCAAAAATTTACTAGGTGCACCCTCTGAAAAATATAAAGTTTCTAAAAATTTATTAAACATATCTATTCTAATATGATCGATACCACTAAAGTACAAGCTTGCCATTTGATACTGTTCACTATTATTCATAATATCCCCCCCTTATAGAAAACAAATATTATATTTTTTCTACCTTAATTTTACAAAGATGTCCATTTAAATCATAATCTTTAGCATTGATATCTTCAAAAATAATATCTTCTGCTAAAACTTCCCCCATAACATATTCCTTATATAAAGTAAGCATTTTATCAATATCTAGATTACCTTTATAATACACCTTGATATGATCAGTTATAACAAAATCAGCTTCCTTTCTAAGATTTTGTATAGTACGCACCATCTCTCTAGCAAGGCCTTCTAATACAAGTCTCTCAGTAAGCGTTGTATTAAGAACCACACAAATCTGCTGATTTGCACTAGCGGTATAACCATCTTTAACATCAATAGATGTAAGCGTATTAACACTATCAAGTGTAAAATCTTCTCCACAAAGTTTTATAGTTAACGGCTGAAGACTAACACCAAAGGCTTCTTTACTTGTTAAATTTTGTAAAGCAATTTGTAAATCTTTAATTTTAGAACCTAGTTCTTTACCAAGTACCTTAAAATTAGGTTTCAAAGAATAAGTAAGATAATCAGTCATGTCCTCTTTATAAACAATATTCTTAACATTAAGTTCTTCTTTTATAATAGAATCAATATCTCCAATTTTATCCTGAATAGCAGAATCAAGTACAATCTCAGAAATAGGTTGACGTACCTTTATATTAACACACTCACGAGCATCTCTTCCCAAACTACAAACATCACGAACCAAATCCATTTTCTCTTCAATATTTTCATTAATTAAAGCTTCATAAACATTAGGAAAATCAGCTAAATGAACAGATTCTTCACCTGTTAAATTTTGATAAATCTCTTCAGCAATAAACGGCGTAATCGGTGCAACTAACTTAGCTAATGTAACAAGTACCTCATAAGTTGTCAAATAAACAGCTTTTTTAGATAATGTAAGTTCACTATCCCAAAAACGTCTACGATTACTTCGAATATACCAATTCGATAAATCATCATTTAAAAATGGAATAATAGCATGTACCACTTTATTTAAATCATATTCTTCATATCCACAAGTAACTTTCTTAACCAACTTATTTAATTTAGAAAGTAGCCACTTATCAATAAGTTCTCTATCCTCTATTTTAATAGAATACTCTCTTGGATCAATCTTATCAGCATTAGCATACATTTCAAAAAAAGAATAAGCATTTTTAAAAGTAGAAATATATTTAGAATAAATCTCCTTCATACCTTCCTCATCAAAACGAAGAGGAGTCCAAACAGGTGAAACATAAGGCAAGTAAAAACGGACAGTATCAGCACCATATTTTTCTATAGTAGTAAATGGTTCAACTATATTTCCTTTAGATTTACTCATTTTCTTTCCAAATTTATCAAGTAGTAAATCATTAACTAAAACATTTTTATAAGGAGATTTTCCAGTAACAAAAACACTAATCACTAAAAGTGTATAAAACCATCCTCGAGTCTGATCAATACCCTCTGCAATAAAATCAGCTGGAAATTGTTCTTCAAATAATTTCTTATTTTCAAAAGGATAATGATATTGTGCAAAAGGCATAGAACCACTATCAAACCAACAATCAATCACATCAGAAACACGACTCATTTTACTACCACACTTTGGACACAAAATATGAATAGCATCAACATAAGGACGATGAAGATCAATACTCTCATCAATTTTTTCAACAGACTTTTCAATAAGTTCTTTTCTGGAACCAATCATTTCATCATGTCCACAGCTACATCTCCAAAGAGGAAGAGGTGTACCCCAATAACGATTCCTAGAAATAGCCCAATCTTTCATATTCAAAAGCCAATTTCCAAATCTTTTTTCTCCCACAAAAGAGGGATGCCAATTAACAGTTTTATTCGCTTCAATAATTTTATCCTTTAATTTAGTCGTTTCAAGATAAAAACTAGGCTTAGAATAATAAATAAGTGGTGTATGACATCTCCAACAATGAGGATACTGATGCATAATTTTTTGTTTTTTAAATAATTTTCCATTCTCTTTTAAATATTTGATTACCTCAATATCCGCATCAAAAACAAACATATCCTTCCATCTACCATCTAAATATTTCCCATCATCCCCAATTGGATTCAAATAAGGCAGTTCATACTCTTTACCAACTTTATTATCATCTTCTCCAAAAGCAGGAGCAATATGAACAATACCTGTTCCATCATCTGTAGTGACATATTCTGCACAAGTAACAAAAAAGGCCTTTTTATCTACTTTAAAATCATCAATTAATTGCTCATATTCCATATACTCTAAATCTTTACCTGTATACTCTTCTAAGATCTTTACATCCTCACCCAACACCTTTTCCACAAGACTTTTAGCCAAGATAAATTTATGATCCATAGATTCTACTTTGACATATAACTCATTTGGATTGACACATAAAGCAAGATTACTTGACAAAGTCCAAGGAGTAGTTGTCCATGCAAGAAAATAAACATCCTCATCTCTTTTTTTAAATGGCACAATAACAGTATTGGCAGCACTTTCTTCATAACCCTGTGCCACTTCATGTGAAGCAAGACCTGTACCACATCTTGGACAATAGGGTAACGTTTTACTTCCCTCATAAAATAAACCTTCCTCAAAAAATTTCTGTAAAATCCACCATTCTGTTTCAATATAATTGTTATCATAAGTAACATAAGGATTTTTTAAATCAATAAACTGTCCCATTTCCTCTGTTAAGCGAGTAAATGCCTCTTCATTTTTCCATACTATATTTTTACACTCTTTATTAAATTTTTCTACACCATATTTTTCAATATCTTTTTTTCCAGAAAAGCCAAGTTCCTTTTCTACTTGTAATTCTACTGGAAGACCATGTGTATCCCAACCAACTTTTCTAAGTACCTTATGTCCTCTCATAGTCTGATATTTACAGAAAGTATCTTTTAAAAACTTAGCCATCATATGATGAAGACCAGGAAATCCATTCGCTGTAGCAGGTCCATCATAAAAAACAAAACACTCATTATCTTTTCTATTTTCAATAGTTTTATTTAAAATAGTATAAACACCATTCCATTCTTTATTAATATATTTTTCTACTTCATTAATTTTTTCATCTCTTAATTTTTTAAATTCCATTTCAAATCCACCTTTCAAATTAAATATAAATTTACCCTAATTTACTTTTTCAATCTCTATATTAACACCCAAATAAAACATAACTATAATAAACAACAAATATAAGTAAAAATATCATTCCCTCTTTTTTAGATATTTTGTAATCATTATAAGAAAATATAAATAATAAAACAGCTGCTACAATCATAACAAGTAAATCAATAGAATTAAACACAATCTTAGAAACGCCTCCAAGTATCGCAACGGGAAGTCCAATAACAATACCTATATTAAAAATATTACTACCAACAACATTTCCTATAGCAATATCATATTCTCCCTTCCGAGTTGCTGTAATACTAGTAACCAGTTCTGGAAGAGAAGTTCCAAGAGCAATAATAGTCAAGGATATCATTCTCTCACTAACACCAAGAGTTTTTGCAAGACTAGAAGCATTATCTACAACTAAATTACTACCCATAACAATGGCCACAATTCCTAAGACTGTAAAAAATATTGACTTTACAAGGGGCATTTTATCACTATTCGAATCTTCATCTATTTTATTTCTCATCATAGTAATCAAATAATAAATAAAGACTAGGAAAAATAAAGAAAGTATAATTCCATCACTTCGAGAAAAAGAATTTATAACTCCTGTATCAAATAATTGATCAGAAAGCAACACCGCAAATAATACAGTAATAAGCATTGTAATAGGAAGTTCTTTTTTTACTGTTGCATTTTTAACATTTAAAAAGTGAAACATAGAAGAAGCACCTAAAATAAGTAAAATATTCAAAATATTACTACCAATCACATTACCAAAAACAATATCTCCATTTCCAGATAACAAAGACTTAACACTTACTGCAAACTCTGGTGCAGAGGTCCCAAAAGCAACAATGGTTAAACCAATAAGCATTTTAGATACCTTAAAATTTGCAGCTACACTACTAGCACCATCCACAAAAACATCTGCACCTTTAATTAACACAACAAACCCAACTACAAGTAATACAATTTGCAAAATCATAATAAAACTCCTTTCTAAAAACAAAAAAACTATTCTGCCTATAAGGACGAATAGTCGTGGTACCACCTTAATTCATAAGAAAAAATCTTATCTTAAAACTATAACGCGTATACCGTATTTATCTTATCCATAAATCGCAACTTGAAAGTGATACTAATATTACTTAATAACTTGTTTCCACCAATATACAAGCTCTCTATATATATCATAATATTACGTCTTTCGCACTTGCTTTCTCTGCTAATATAACATAATTTCTAATCTTATGCAAACTATTTTATCACATAAAATACAGAATTATTTTTTTATAATTAAAAGATAAATTCTAAAATGTATCACATCTTAAAATAATTAAGTATTAAAACAAAAAAGATAGAATAACATATCAACTTTTACTAATAAATCACTCATCACTTATATCTAAATGATCCAATTCATCTGCAATCATTTTTTCCTGTTCAATAAGTACTCGTAATTTTTCCCTAAAACGCTGCATATTTTCACAAACTAAATCTTTTCTTATATCTATCTTTTGTGCACTTACAAGAGAATCATTGATTATAACACTGGCATTTTCCTTTGCCTCTCTAATAATAATCTCTGCTTCCTTTTCTGCCATATTTTTAATATTTTTAGATGCAAACTCTGCCTTTTCAAATAATAAATCAATCTCATTCGTTCTCTTACGATATTGCTCTAATTCTTTTTTTAATTTTTCAATTTCTTCTTGATAAAAAACACATTTCTCTACAATTTCTCTAGTATTATTTGTTACTTCATCAACAAAAGAATTAACCTCTTCTCGGTTATATCCATTTATCTCATAGTTAAATTTTTCCAAAACGACCTCACCCCTGCTTAATTACCAGTTAAAGTCATCGTCCTCGTCTTCTTTTTTGCTCTTACTACTGCTTTCACGAGTAGGCTTAGAATTCATTTCCCGTTCCTCTGATATTTGTCCCTCTACATTAACATTATTAGGAGTACATAAAAATATGCCACCACCCAATTTTTGTAAATCTCCACCTATTGCATAAATTGTACCACTTAAAAAGTCAACTATTCTTTTTGCTTGATCTGGTGTAACTCTTTTTAAATTCACAACAACTGCATTTCTAGCCTTTAAATAGTCTGCTATTTGCTGTGATTCTGAATAGGCACGTGGTTCAAGTAACATCATCTTACTACCTGCAATACCATTTTCTTCGTGATAAGCTTCACGTGTTGTTGAATAAAATTCTTCATCTATTGATGTCTCTTCTCCTGTTGCAACGTCTTCCCCACCGAATATATTTTTTAATATTGCCATATGTTAATCCTCCAATAATATATATTTTGACTACAATGATTATAACATATTTATTTTGAATATAAAAGCATAAATTTGAAAGTTCATAAAGAATTAATTTTCTACAAAACTTGGATGAAGCACCTTAACTAACCTTTTTCCAACCTCTTCTGTAGTAGCATCAGAAATCATGGCAGCAGCAGATTTTTTGCTTCCACCACCACCTAATTTCTGCATCACTTTAGAAATATTAATAGAACTATTTTCTTTCGCCCTTGCACTTACTGATACAAATTCTTCACTTACCCTACCCACTGTAAAAGCGGCTCCTTTAGTGAATGGAAGTAAATAATCAGCAGCCATAGCAAGTTCTTCTTTTTGGAAAAATTCCTCATCCCGACCAACAATAATTCCATAAGTATCTGTAAATTGTGCACCATCAATAAAACGATGAACTTTTCTATCCACTGCAAAATCTTTCATAAAATACTTATTAATCTCACTAGGTGAAGCTTTATGTTTCTTCTTTAATTTACTTACAATATCTAAAGTATCTGGATAACTTTTATCATCACCATCAACAATTCGTTTTAATCGATCTGTATCCAAATAAATTCCAGCAAGTAAATAATTAGCAAGATCAGATTTATATTTTATATTAAACTGACATAGAAGTTTAGTCACAATCTCACTTGCACTTGAACTCTTGCAATCAATAAATCGAATTTTTGATTGCACAAAATCTTTACTTTTTTCATGATGATCAATAACAATAATATTCTCCTTTTTTACCCCATCAATAGATATAGGTATTCGACTATAAGCATTCACATCTGTTAAAATAACCAAATCGTCTCTAGTAATTTCATAGTAATTATCTAAATATTCATCAACACTAATAATATTATACCCATATCCATTTCCTTTCATATCTTCAAGCATCATCTTAGCATCATCATGTCTAGGTATATCCACAACAATAGAAGAACAAAAATCCTTTCTTAATTTATTGGCAAGAAAAGAAAGTCCAGCAGCAGAGCCTAGTGCATCAAAATCAGGATCCTTATGGGGTAAAATAATTACTTTATCACAAGACAATATTTTATTTTTTAAATCAACCTTTAAATTCTTTATATCAGCCATCTTTCCACCTCTTTTAGTTATATTATTATAAGTAAGTTTATTTTAGAAGTCAATTATTTATGTCTAAGTTTTATTCTAGGCTTCAAAATCTTTTTATCATGACAAGTAATTTTCTCATTCATCATAAGAGAAAGAATACTAATAAATAAAACCAAGAGACTAATAAAAAGTAAAAAATTAGAATAAGAAGATAGAAAAGAACGAATAAAAAGAAACAAGAATTCATGTATTTTTCCTTTTAGAAAAGAAAGTAAAAATAATGATGTCAAAAGAGAAAGCACACTAGAAAGAATAGTTGGAACAAAAATATAAGGTAGATAATTTCTCTTATTAATAATAAACTGCAAAATAATAGCAATAGTAAGCAAACAGACTAAAATAACTTTAAAAGGATACCCTAAAAGATATCTGATAAACAAAAGAAAACCTTTAGAATAATTTGATATTTTTTCACGAATTACTCTTTCCAAACTTATAATACTAGAACTATTTTTTTGTATAACAGAAACTACCCGTTTTCTATTTTCTTCTGAAAATCCCATCTTTTGTATCTCATTAGAAATCAAATTATAAATAGAAGATTCATCTACTAATTTAGTCGAAAAAGATTGAAATACATAATCTGACTCATTAAGTACCAACATAGCAGTAATTTTACTAGGTAAAGTACTTTCATATATTTTAATAACTAAATCATTAGAAAGATCCTGTTCTAAAGCCAAATAAAGTTCATCATAATTATGTTTCAATTCCCCTTCCTCTGCTTTAATATCCACAAGATCTAGATAATCAATATTATGAGACAATTCATAAATTGTACTTTCACAAAATAAAAAATTCATACTCAATATAAATATAAGCATTGTAATAGATAAGAAAATAAGAAAGGATAGAAAAAAAGATACAATCTTCTTCATAAATTCACCTACTTTTATATTTCAAGTATAACATGAGTAGGTATCATACTTCAATTCAAATATAAAATACCTAAACTACAAATTTATTCCTAAAAAAAACAGATTAAAGTATTAAACATTAGAAGAACAAAAAACTTTTTTATAATGAAAAAACAATTGTAGGTCATAAGAATATCTTATTTTTAGGTGTCTTATTTGCAATTGTTTATTTTTATACAATAAAGAAGAAGGAAGGTAATGGTAAAATATGGTAAAAATTAATATTGAGGAATTATTAAAAAAGAAAGGAAAAACAAAATATTGGCTATGCAAACAAATGAATTTAACATCTAGAAATTTAAATAGAATAATAAGAGGTGAAACAACGGCCATCTCATTTCGATACATCGAAGAATTTTGTGATAATTTAAATTGTACGCCAAATGAATTAATCACAATAGATACAAATATACAAAAAGAATACCTAAATATCTAACTAGGTATTTTTATTTATCCGTTGTACCAAAACCACCTCTACGAATTCCATGAGCAGAATCTCCATCACATAACAAATAATTTAAAAACACAACTTGTCCAATCACATCACCCTTATGAATAAGAAGAGGCTCACAACTCATATTATAATATTGAAAATAAATATGTCCTTCATTTGACTCATTATTATAATAGTCTTTATCAATAATACCAATACCATTTGCCATAACAAGTCCCTTTTTAGGACCACTACTACGATTAACAAGAATATAAAATTCATTATCTTGACAATAAGCCTTTAAACCTGTAGGAATTAAAGTAGGCATACATCCTAATTGAAAAGGAGATATCAATACATCCTCTGCCGCCTCTACATCATACCCAGCAGCATATTTTGTTTTCCTCTCAGGTATATGTATACCTTTATCTTTATATTTTTCTATAACCTCAAATCCTCTACTTTGCATTTATATATTCTCCTTCCATACAAATTTCCACAACCTTTCCCACTTTTAAACTTTTTTGCACATCAATAATTCGTTGATTAGAACTACCCCGAAAATAAAGCCTTGGATCCTTTTTAGACTCAATAAAGCGCCCATCTACAAGCACATCAATATAAGAAAGAATTTCTCTTGTCACTTCGCTCTTCTGATACATCTCTTCCATAATCTCCTTATCAAACAAATAACCTGTATAACACCAAATATCTTTTTCAGGATACTGAGCTTTAACTTTTCTAAGCAAAGGTAAAAGTCCCTCTTGATTAGTAGGATACAGAGGTTCTCCTCCCAGTAAAGAAAGTCCTGCAATATAGGAAGATTGAAGATACTCTAAAATAGAAGATTCCTCTTTATCTGTAAAAAGAAAACCATAATCAAAATCCCAAGCTTCTTCATTAAAGCAATTCTTACAACAATGAGGACAACCGCTTACAAAAAGAGAAACACGTACCCCCCTTCCATTAGCAATATCATATTTTTTTATAGATGCATACTTCATAAAATTACCTCTTTATAAATGCGTAACTCTAGATTTAATTTCCTTTGTCTTTCCTGTATTCCAAAAATTCTCACCTAAATAACCACAAGTACGTCTAATTACATTCATTTTACTCTTATCATTATTCCCACAATTAGGACAAACCCATTCTAAATCATCGTTTACTTTTATTTCACCAATAAATCCACATTCATGACAACAATCAGACTTCGTATTGAATTCAGCATATTGAATATTATCATAAATAAATTTAACAACTTCTTCCATTGCCTCTAAATTATGCTCCATATTAGGAACTTCTACATAAGAAATACAACCACCAGAAGAAATAGTTTGAAACTGAGACTCAAATTTAAATTTAGAAAAAGCATCAATTTTTTCACGAACATCTACATGATAACTATTTGTATAATATCCTTTATCTGTAACATTTTTTATAGTACCAAAACGCATCTTATCAATTTTTGCAAAACGATAACATAAGCTCTCAGCTGGTGTACCATAAAGTGCAAAACCAAGTCCCGATTCTCTTTTCCAAGTATCGCATTTTTCTCTCATATACTTCATAACTTTTAATGCAAACTCTTCACCTTTTGGCTCTGTTTGACTCTCCCCAGTCATCAAAATACAGAGTTCATATATACCAATATAACCAAGTGAAATAGTAGAATAATAACTATTTAATAACTTATCAATCTTCTCACCCTTCTTAAGACGTGCCACTGCACCATATTGCCAGTGAATTGGAGAAGAATCACTAAGTGTACCAAGTAAAGACTCATGTCTACACATTAAAGCCTCACGACAAAGTTCTAATCTTTCATCAAATATCTTCCAAAAAGTTTCTTCATTCCCTTCAGCTAAAATACCAATTTGAGGAAGATTAATAGATACAACACCCTGATTAAAACGACCCTCAAATCGATAATTTCCATCACTATCTTTATAAGGTGACAAGAAACTACGGCATCCCATAGGACTAAATACATTTCCCTCATAGTTTTCTCTCATCTTTTTTGCACTCATATAATCAGGATAAAGCCTTCTACTTGAACACTTCACAGCAAGTTTTGTTAAATAATCATACTTTCCACCTTTTAGAGAATTATGCTCATCAAGTACATAAATAAGTTTAGGGAAAACAGGCGTAATAGCAATACCCTTTTCATTTTTAATCCCCTCATATCTTTGTTTTAAAACCTCTTCAAAAAACATAGCATTTTCTTCTATATAAGGATCATCTTCCCTTAAATTTAAAAATAAAGTTACAAAAGGAGCTTGACCATTTGTAGTCCATAAAGTATTAATTTGATATTGAAGAGTTTGTACTCCAGCTTTAATTTCTTCTTCTAAACGACTATTTACGATTGATTCAAGTATCTCTTTATCTAGTTTTTTATTGTACTTTTCTTTCATTTTTTTATATATTTTTTCTCTACTAATACGAATATATTTACCAAGATGACTTAAATCAATAGATTGACCCCCATATTGATTCGCTGTAACAGAAGCTATAATTTGTGTTGTAATAGTGCAAGCTACCTGAAAACTTTTAGGCTGTTCAATCATTTTTCCATTAATAACAAAACCATGTTCAAGCATATCACTAATATGAATTAAACAACAATTAATCATAGGCTGCATAAAATAATCTGCATCATGAAAATGAAAGATTCCTTCTTCATGTGCCTTCGTAATTTTCTCAGGAAGTAAAATTCTTTTTGTTAAGTCTTTAGAAACTTCTCCCGCTATATAATCTCTCTGCATCGCTACAACACTAGCATTCTTATTAGAATTCTCAGTATTAACTCCATAATTTGTATTTTTAATTAAACTAAGTATAGACTCATCTGTTGTATTTGATTTACGTGCAAGAGCACGGTTATATCTATAAATAATATAATTTTTAGCAAGAGAAAATTTATTAAGAGACATGAGCTTTTCTTCAATAATATCCTGAATATCTTCAACTAACATTCTCTTTTTATTTAAACCTTCTATATATTTAATGATATTCTCAATTTGTCTAGAAGTAACTCTCTCCTCTTCTATAACAGTCTCATTCGCTTTACCTATTGCAATACGAATTTTATCCCTATCATAGTCAACGCCTTTACCATTTCTTTTTATAACTTTCATAACTACGCCTCACCTTCATCCTATAAATAAAATAATATGGGATTTAGAAAAAAAACACTGTTGCAAATGCAACATTTTACCTTTATAATTTTTATTAGAAAAGGATGTGATTTATTATGCCGGATAATACACCAATCTATAATAACATAGAGGAAAAATCTAGAAAAAAAATATTGAACTCTCTACACTCAAGTACACATACTTATAGTCCAACTGAAACAATTGCCTATTCAATAAAGGGAAGAAATATAATAGGCATTATGGAAGAAGGAAAAGCGAATATCATTCGATTTGACTTTGATGGAATTAGAACGATTATTGAAGAATTAGAACAAAATGATATCTTTTCAGATATGTTCTTTGATAGTAATGGAAGTGATTTATCTGTGATAGCCACCACAATCTGTAAAGTAACCTTTATTGAATATGATAAAATATTTTTAATAAGACAATCGGAAAATTATAATATGTTTGTATCCAATCTATTTAAATGTATTTCAAAAAAATTAGTAAAAAGAAATGAAAGAATTGAATTATTAACAACAAGAAGTATACGAAACAAACTTCTAACCTATTTTGAACTTCAAACAAAAAAAAAGAACAGTAAATCCTTCAATCTAGACTGTTCTTATACAGACTTAGCTGATTACTTAGCAATTGATAGAAGCGCTATGATGAGAGAACTAAAAAATTTAAAAGAAGATAAAATAATTACAGATATTAATAAAAAAATAACCTTGCTTTACTAGCCTATTTACATTAAACAACAAATCATTTATGATATACATCAAAAAAGAAAGTTTAACTTACACAGAAATATATCAAAATTTCTTAAATAAAATGATTGAATATGCTATAAAAAATAACAACAATACAAAAGAAGAATATCAAAGAGAACTACAAAAATCAAAAAGACTTATAAAAATAGATATATAAACAAAAAAGGATTATTCATCTATAAGACGTAATCCTACTTTTTTCTTTTCCAGTGAAATATCCTCTACATAGCAAGTAACAATATCCCCTACACTAAATAATTCTCTTGGATTTTTAATAAATTCCTTAGATAATTTAGAAATATGTGCCAAACCATCATTTTTTAAACCAATATCAATAAAAATACCAAAATCAACAACATTACGAATTGTTCCTTCTAATTTATCCCCAATATGCAAATCTTCAATATGTAAAATATCACTACGAAGAACAGGTTTTGGCATATCACTTCTAGGATCCCTTCCAGGATTTTGTAAACTCTTAACAATATCTGTAAGTGTATAAATATCCGTATTTAATTCCTCACATAAAACAGAAAAATCAAGAGTATCAAGCTTAGAAATAAGCTCATCTGTTCCTATAGAAGCAATAGAAAAACCTATTTTTTCAAATAATTGCAAAGTCACTTCATAACTTTCAGGATGAATAGATGTATTATCAAGAGGATTCTCTCCCTCAAGAATACGAATGAATCCTATAGACTGTTCATATACCTTAGGAGTCATTCCTTTAACTTTAGAAACATCTTCACGAGATAAAAATTTACCATTTTTTTCTCGTACTGAAAGAATTTCATCAATTACTTTCTTAGTAAGTCCAGAAACATAAGAAAGTAAACTCCGACTAGCTGTATTAATATTAACTCCAACCTCATTCACAACCTTAGAAACAACAAATGTCAAAGAATCATCTAACTTTTTAGGAGTAACATCATGCTGATAAAGACCAACACCTATACTTTTTGGATCAATTTTAACAAGCTCAGCCAAACTATCTTGAAGTCTTCTTCCAATACTAATAGCACTTCTCTTTTCAACTGTTAAATCAGGAAATTCTGATATAGCTATATCACTGGCAGAATACACACTTGCTCCTGCTTCACTAACGATAATATATTCTACATCTAAATTAGCTTCTTTTATAACACGAGCAATAAAAGACTCGGATTCACGAGAGGCAGTACCATTTCCTATAGCAACAATATCAATATGATACTTATCAATAAGCTCTAATACTTTTCTTTTAGAACCTTCATAATCATTATGAGGTTCTGTAGGATAAATAACAGCAATTTCTAAAGGTTTACCTGTTTTATCAAGCACAGCAAGTTTACATCCTGTACGAAAAGCTGGATCAAGTCCCAAGACATTTTTTTCTTTTATAGGTGGTGTTAAAAGTAATTTTTCTAAATTATTAGAGAAATTAACAATCGAGTCATCTTCTGCTCTTTCTTTCAATTCGCTTCTAACTTCTCTTTCTATACTAGGCAAAATCAATCTTTTTAAACTATCAATTATAAATAACTCTACTTTATCTACTACAAAAGAGCTTTTATTTTTAATAATCTTAGTTTTTAAATATTGAACTATAAAATCAAAATCATAATCTAGATGAACACTAATTACTTTTTCTTTTTCAGCACGATTAATAGCCATAACTCGATAAGGCTTAATATATTTAATAACATCAGAAAAATCATAATACATTTCATATACTTTATTTTTATCCTCTGCATTTTTCTTTAATTGAGTAACAATTTTTCCATTTTTAAAAATATAACCTCGTATATATTTACGATAACTTGCATTATCACTGATCCATTCACTAATAATATACCCTGCATGTAACACAGCAAAAGAGGTATCAATAACTTTATCATTTAAAAATTTTTTACTAATACTATCAAAGTCTCCTGTAGTAGGAAAAGACATAATAATTTTTGCCAAATCTTCAAGACCCATAGCAATAGCATCAGTTGCCTTTGTTTTCTTTTTTTCCTTGTAAGGTCTATATAAATCTTCTACATCAACAAGTTTTAAACATCCCATAATAGAGTTTTTTAACTCTTCCGTAAGTAAACCTTTCTCATCAATTAAACGAATAACATCCTCTTTTCGTTTTAATAAATTCTCCTGATAAGTATAAACATCCTCTATTTTTTTTAGTTGTTCTTCATCTAAAGATCCAGTAGCTTCTTTTCGATATCTAGCAATAAAAGGAATAGTATTCCCTTCACCTAAAAGATTAAGTACCACCTCTACTTGTTTATTCTTAATATTTAACTCTTTTGAAATATCACTAACTATTTTACTATTCATAACATCCTCCATTAAAATTGTAACAAAAGGAATAAAAAAAGAAAAGTATTAACTTCTAAAGTATACTTTTCCAACAATTAATTTTTAATTCGTTCACCTTTTCCATAGACATTTACTTTAATCTTAAATATATTTCGATTTCCATTTAATGGATAACTAGAATCAAGCCACATTCTAAGCCTATAATAACTCGAAATAGATTCACTTGTATTCATTCGATCAAGTATCATACTACCAGCAGGTGCCCCATATTCATCAGCTTCTTTTAATCCATCAAAAGTAGTAGGCATAAAAACACTCTCTTCATAAGTCGGTTGCTTTAAACTTTTTTGTACATAAAGCTTAATATATTTCTCATCAATAGTAGAACTAGGGTCTTTTTCTGCAACAACCTCATAACTAATACTACTACTTCTATTAATAGTAATATCTACAGTAAAATCCATTAATTGATTAGGATTAGATAAAGTCATACCTTCGGAATCAGCCATAGGTATAGCATTTTCTAAGAGAATTCCATTCTCCCCTTCATTATAAACAATAGTAGCAGAACCATTTTTAAAAATATCATTATCTTTACCAATAATCTGATTAATCAAGGATTTACCCTCAGTAGTATACAAATATACTTGATAACTAACTCCTATTACTAATATAACAAGAAAAAAAAGTAAAATAAACATTACAAATAAGGACTTTTTATTAACATTGTATTTATCACTATCACTTTTATTAGAACCATTTTTCATACATGTCACCTCTATTATTATAAATCAATTTTATCAATAAATAAAATCTTTTTCAAGTAAAAAACATTTAATATTTAGAAAAAGAAAAGAAAATGTAAAGACAAGAAATTGAAATAAAAATAAAAATATGTCATAATAAGTAAAGAAGGAGGTAACATATGTTATTACCAAAAAGAATCAAAAAGAAAAAAAGAAAAAAGATAAAAACACCCTATCAAATGAAAAATGAATATGAAGCAGATAAATTAATAATTGCAAAATTAACAACAATTCCTAGCATACCTAAAAGTGAAGAAACAACAAATCAAATCTTCTTTTTTGAAATAATAAATAACAACAATGAAATAAAATACAGAGAAATATTCACAGGCTTTATAACAGATTGTATTGAAGATATTGAAAACAAACCAGTAAATGTTAAATATTTTGATACTCCCTATGTCACAGAACCAGAAATATTGACAAGCATATTACCAGAATATAAAGAAAAAAGAATTGATAAACATAGGTTCAAATTATTAAAAAAAGAACTAAATCTTTCAAGAGAGAAAGAAAAATGTTACAAAAAATAGGAAGAGAAAATGAAGGAATTAGAAAAATGTGAAATTTGTCCAAGAGAATGTAAAGTAAATAGAAATAAAGGAGAAATTGGACTATGTGGCATCGACACCAAAATAAAAGTAGCAAGAATTTCCCTACATTATGGAGAAGAACCACCCATTTCAGGAACAAATGGAAGTGGAACAATATTTTTTTCAGGTTGCAATCTAAAGTGTATTTTTTGTCAAAATCATGAAATTTCCATAAAAAATTTTGGAAAAGAAATATCTACAGAACAACTAGCAAACAAAATGATAGAGCTACAAAAACAAAAAGCACACAACATAAACTTAGTCACACCTACACACTTTATTCCACAGATAAGAGAAGCCATAATTTTGGCCAAAAAAAAAGGATTAAAAATCCCACTTGTATACAATACTAGTAGTTATGAAAAAAAAGAAAGTTTAAAAACTTTAGAAGGACTCATTGATATTTATCTACCAGATTTAAAATATTATGATGATTTACTTGCTATGAGATATTCAAAAGCACCAAACTATTTTGAAATAGCAAAGAGCGCTATTGAAGAAATGTATAATCAAGTAGGATTACCAAAATTTGATAAAAATGGAATCATGAAAAAAGGTATTATTGTAAGACACTTACTACTTCCAGGAAAAATAGAAGATTCAAAAAAAATAATTGCATACTTAAAAAAAACATACAATGATAAAATTTTTATAAGCATAATGAATCAATATACTCCAATAAAATCAGTCAAAAACATACCAGAATTAAATCAAATAGTAAAGAATGATGAATATAATAAATTAATTAA
>JAAWCL010000034.1 GCA_022793235.1 Bacilli bacterium
AGAAGTTCCACCACTTGAAGCTCCATTATTAGTATTACCACTATTATCTATACCTGGTGTACTAGGTGTTGTATTTCCTGTTCCTTCATTAGATGGTGGTGTAGTTGTAACAGGAGTACTCGTTACATTACCATCACTCTGAATAGTAAAAGTTTGATTTGTATCCACCTTATTAGTTGCAGGATTCCAATTTCCGGCCTTTGCTTGTTCTACTGTAACAACTGTTCCTTGTTGCTGTCTAAGAGCCAAATCTTTATCACCATTATTTTCATAAATTAAAAAACCAGTAGTATTACCATTTGCATCACTCATAGGATCAATTAAATATTCAGCACCACCCTTTATTGGATTAGCAAAATATTCACTAGATACTTTATCTCCATTTGGTAACAAATCAGTAAAAGACTTTGTTCCACTATATAATATAGATTCCATAATATATTCCTCCTATCCTATTATTTACACTTTAAATATTACAGAATTAAGATTAATAAGTCAATAGATTAAAAAAGTTTTCTACTACTTTACAATAATAGAAACACTATTCTTTACAAAAAATATTATAAGTGAATCAATTCACTAATCTCCTGAATTCTTAAGACAATATGATTATCTACACTATCAAGAGCCCTAAATGAATAATCCAAAGCCTTTTGATAATTACCCTTAAAAAACTCCTTTTCTGCCATATCAAGAGATTTATTAATACCAGAATGAAAATCTCTAAATCGATTTGCATATAATATACACCTTTCACTAAGAGTCGCCACTTTTGTCATATCACTTGTAGTATTATAAAGTTTCAATACCAAATCCCTAGCAGTATCTACTCGAGTATTTAATGTTTTAATAACAATAGGTTTTTTAGAAAGTTCACTAATTACCTCACTAATCGCTTCATTTGCTTCATTAAGTTGAACAAAATATTTATCACTAATCACAGGCAATTTATAATCCCGAATAATTGCTTTACTAGCCTTTAAAAACTTTTCTATTTCTTCTAATTGCTCTCTAGCACGTTGCTCATCTTCATACATAGTACCAAGACTTTTCAAAGTACCATCCAATTGCTCTGTAACATTTTTAAGTCGAACAGTTAACTCTTCTACTTCTTTATGAAGCTCTGAATAAGGAGTAGACTTATTCTCTACTTTAGAAATCATCTTTTTATAATCATCATTAATAACAACCAATATCTTTTCTTCATCTTTAATAGTAACAACATCAGACTCACTTAAATCATAAGTACTCTCTATCTTATCAAGTTGAGAAGTAACATCCTCTACAATTTCATTTGTCTTTGCAAGTTTTTTAGCAAAGTCTTTACTAATCTCATCATATACTTTCTTACTTAATCTTTCCTTCTCAAAATCTACAAATAAAGAATCTAAATAATCAAGTATAGTTTTAAGCTCAATTGTACAATCTTCTAAATTAAGAACACGAACTCGATCCAAAACAGACTCTACATTTTTACGAGCCTCCTCGATATTATAATCCAAATTCAAATAGTCAAGAGGATAACCCTCTTCTTCTAACTCTTTACTGGTATCACAAACTTCTTTAATCTTTTGTGGTATAAGTTCCTTAGCCATAACCATCAAATCAGGAGTCTCATGAATAACCTGCTCCATTTGAGTCGTCATAGCAGTAAGTGCTTTAATAATATGAACCACTTCTGCATAATCATTTTCATCCATAGCTTTTTCAAAATTTAAAAACATTTTTTCTATATTTTCTAGTTGTAAATTAATAGATTCCTGCATTTCATCATAAAGTTGATTATGATTATGATATTCATTATTAATTTTACGATATTTAGCCTTAAATTTAATAATATTACTTCTATATTTCTCCTCACTAGAAGTAATCTCTTTAATTTCAAGTAATAAATCCTCTGTATATTTTTTAATCTTACACATTTCTAATTCACAAACAGCAATTTGTTTATCACAAGTAGAATAATCTCCTTTATCATAAAAAGTATCCAATTCGATTAATTGATCATCAATACTTGTTAACAATTCATTTTTTATATAATCAATTTTCTTATTCCACTTATCATATTTTTCTTTTAAATCCTCATTCTTATTCATAGAATCTATTTTAGAAATTTCTAAAGTAACAGGTATACTTCCAATTAAGTTCTTTTGTACCTCTAAATCATCTAAAATCTTTTTATATCCCTTTTTTTTCTTATTTTTAGTAATATATAAGGAAAAAATTATAACTACAATGAATAAAACAGTACCTATAACAATATAAGTAATATTATCGTACTTCATAAATTCACCTCTACTATACTTTATTTTAACATAAATAAGAGATATAATTCTACATTTTTTTACATTTATTAATTTTTTTACAGAACAAGCAACTTATTATATTATATATTACTTTTTTTCTCATTCTTCTATCATTTTTGACCTCTCTTTCTATTATTAAGAATCTATTTCAGTTTTAGGATGAAAATAGAAAAAATTAGATCCCCTCGAACCTAATCTTTACAAGTATAACCCATAGAAGATAGCTTTTCTTTTAACCCACGACTACTCTCTCCTATTTTAATGGCATTTTCTCCATTCAAATCATTTATAGTATCAAATCTTAGAGAAGTGTCTTCTACTTCACTATTTCTTTTAATA
>JAAWCL010000150.1 GCA_022793235.1 Bacilli bacterium
ACAAATTCCTCCAGAGATGATTCAAAATGTTTCTTCAATGATGTCTTCTAATAATCCAAAAACCAATGAAAACTCAAGTTCTTCTAATTATAATAATTCAGATAGTGGAAATAAAAATAATGCTAATAATTTTGATTTTAGTAATATTGATATGAACACAATTTTAAAAATGAAGTCTGTTATAGAAAAAATGAATGGTTCAAATGATCCAAGATCAAATTTATTATATTCTTTGAAACCATATTTACGAGAAGAAAAAAAAGAAAAATTAAATCAGTATGCTAATTTATTAAACATGGCTAAAATCGCTGAACTTTTAAAAAATGATAATAAGGAGAATAAAAACAATGGCTAACTTTCCGTTTTTCAACTTTCCATATAATAACTATTATAATTATTATTCAAGATATAATAGTTATACAAATAATAGAAAAAATGTTGAAAAATCTATAAATACAAAAACTAATAAAAACTCATTAATTTGTGAAAGCGAGTCTGACATAGAGGATGATGTACAAGTCTCTACAAATGATAAATCAGAATATGAAAATAGATCATCTAAATATAATTATTATGGTCCTATACGTTTCAATTTTGACTTTTTTTCCGATTCAGAAAAGCCAATCATTGAAATTATGGGCATTAAGCTATATTTAGATGATCTTATAATTATTGGTTTACTATTTGTGCTTTATCAAGAAGGTGTAAAAGATGAAATATTATTTATATCTCTAATATTATTATTACTCAGTTAAAACTAACTATTCAATAATAATTTTATCTTCTATTACACTTATATATGATTGTTTATGCATTATTTCTTCTTCTCTGTCAATTTCTTTTACTATATTTGCAATTCTTATTTGTACTGTATCTACAAGCCCTGCTGCAATTATAGCTTGTTTATTTCCCTTAGCTCCTGCATGAGCTAGGCCCCTTAGGCTTCCTAATACAATAATATTATCTGAAGCTATAACTTCTGCCCCTGAATTGACATCTCCTATAATTACTATACTCCCTTCAGTCTCAATCTTTTGACCTGAACGCAAAGATCCTCTGTGAAATTTTGTTTCAGATACAGCAATATTTCTTTCAAAAGTTTTCTTTATACTATGTAATCCTAATGTTTTAGGCATATCAAATTCTATTTCAACATCTATTTTACTTTTTATCATTTCTTGTATTTGGTCAATTTCCTTATTTTTTAATACTTTACCTGTTATTTTTATTGGAGTTTTCTCATCTTTATACAATTTTTTCAATTCTGGTAGTTTCTTTTTTAAACTTTCTATTATCTCTTCTTGTTCTGCTACCTCACTTAACTTTATTACTATTTCATCTTTTTTTAAATTAACACTTACACAATTTCTCATTTTTACATCCTTTCATTATTCCTAATTATTATTTATAAGCTTTAACATATATAAATGTTATCTCATAATTTCAACATATGGTATAGCACTCATGTCTTCTTCTACATTTTGTGTATTCATTCCAAAATATTCTCCCATTATATCAGTTACAACTTCTGCTGTATAATTACCATGTCCTCCATTTTCAACCATAACAACAATTGCTATTTCTGGATTTTCAAATGGTGCAAATCCAACAAACCATGCATGAACTAAGTTTCCAGGTGCTTCTGCTGAACCTGTTTTTCCACCAACACTTATATTAAAGTTCTTAAATCTAACATATGCGGTTCCTCCTGAATCACTAGTAACTGATTTCATCCCTTGTAATACTGCACTTAAATAATCTCTGTTAATTTCCATATCACCAGAATTATCCTCTTCTAATCCCAACTTCTTATTAACAAATTGGTTTATTTCCTCTTTTGAGACTTCAGAACCATCAGCATTTCTTATTGTTTTCACTATACTTACATCAATTTTACGTCCCCCATTTGCAAGCATACTAATATATCTTGCCATTTGTAATGGGCTAAATTCATTATCTCCTTGTCCTATTGAAGCATTTAGGGTATTTCCTGGATTCCAATTAGGATCATTTGGATGCATCTTTGATTTTGTTTCTTTACTTGCTAGTACACCTGTAGTTTCTCCTTGTAGCTCTATTCCAGTCTTTCCTCCTAATCCAAAATATCTAGCTATCTGTGCTAGCTTGTCAATTCCCATTCTATCTGATGTTTCATAAAAGAAATAATTACAAGATTTTTCAATAGCATCTGAAACATTTACCCATCCATGTCCTCTATGATAGTCTGTATAATACCAACAATTCATAGATATTCCGTATTTCTTATATACACCAGTATCATTAATTTTTGTATTTAAATTAATTACCCCTGATTCTAATCCTGCTATTGCTGTTATCATCTTAAAGGTAGATCCTGGTGAATATGAATTTTGAACAGCCTTATCTACTAATGGTTTTGACGGATTATTTGTATAATTATTCCATGCTTCAGTGCTTATACCTCCTACAAAATCTTCTGGATTATAATCTGGATAACTTGCCATTGCTAAGACTTCTCCACTATTTACATTCATTACTACACATGCACCTGCGGTTGCATTATATGCTTTGCCAAATCCTCCAGTTGCAATTTTTTGAATATTTGATGCTAATGCATTCTCTGCTATTTTCTGAAGATTTGCATCTATTGTTAAAACAATATCTGAACCTGATACAGCCTCTTTTGATATATATTCTGCAGTAGTTGTACCATCTACAGCCATATCAATTTGTTTTGTCCCATTTTTTCCTTTCAGATATTCTTCAAAAACATATTCTATTCCAGTTTTCCCTATAATATCGCTACTACTATATGTATTTTTTCTTTTTTCATATTCCTCACTACTTATTTTTCCAGCATAACCCAATATATGAGAAGCTAAATTTCCTGAAGTATATTGTCTCACAGGTTTAACCACTATATTTATACCAGCAAATTTTTCCGAACTTTCACTAAATTCTGCAACTGCCTCTCTTGGTATATCTTCAGCTATAGTAACCGCTCTAGTACTACTATATCCTTTTTGCGATACTAAATATCTTATTGCCATAATCTTTCTAACTTCTTGAATATTATTATTTTGGATTTTATATTTATCTTTAAATTTATAAAACGCTTCTTCAGCAGTTATATTTTCATTTAAATTATTTGATTTTTTCCATGAGGCTAAATTATCATTAGAAATTTTAAATTCAAATGGTTCTATATTTATTGGAAGTAAATCAGTATATGAAACCTCATATTTTTCTAGTACCTGAATTATATTTAAAATAGAATTATTTAATGTTTCTGTATCAACTTTACTTTTATATAGTTCTAATGAAAACTCTATTTTTGATGTTACTAATGGATTTCCAGTTTTATCTAAAATAGCTCCTCTTGTAGCCTCTAAAGTACTTTCCCTAGTAAGTCTTGTGTTAGATTGTTCTCTATATTCTGCCCCATGTATTATTTGAAGAC
>JAAWCL010000190.1 GCA_022793235.1 Bacilli bacterium
GGACTCCTAATCTGACTCCCGCGTCAATGCCGACATTATTTCTCTTCTCCTTTTTCGGAAATAAAGGGTATTCCAACCAATGTCATTTACTTAAGCCCTCCTTCCGTTAAGTTAAGTCTTTTCCCTCTCTAAAATTTCCGTTGCCATTACCATTCCCTTTTCTTATACTGTATGTACAGGCCACCGCCATGGCCGAGTATGAAAGAAAGGGGAAACTAACCATGATAAACAAAATAAATCCCGAAATCGCTGCGCATAATATTGCTACTGCTTTTTGCGAATGTCAAATTCAGAAATTACCGGAATCTGCGTTTATCCCCGGTGATATTGAACATTCTGGCAAAGCTGCAAAGGAAATAATGCAACTATATGCCAATATTTACGATTTCGTATTTGAAGCTGCTTTACAGGAAAACGAATGGTCCACTGATGAAGAGTAGTCAAATTCTGCTACTTTCCTCAATGGGTCGTCTTTCACCAGTTCCTGCATGACACAGCCCATTGAGGACATCAGGTATTCTACTTCCAGAAGACTAAAACCTTCTTTGCACAAATACTCAAAAATAAATGTATTTGCGTTCTTAATCTTATCCGGGTCAACCCCATTCATTTTCATTCTAACAATCTGCCTTTCCAGCATTTTTCTCACCTCATTTTACACTCCTACCGCTGTAATGAAACTGTCTGCCTTGGGGGATTGCGAAGGTTATCAGATACGCAACTGATTTTTCCTGCTTCATATCCAGCCGCATAAGCTAGTATCTGCCGCATATCCCAATGTCATTTACTTAAGCCCTCCCTCCGTTAAGTTAAGGATCCGCCCTCTCTAAAGTTTCTCTTGCCCTTCCCCATCCCTTCTTTTATACTGTATCTACAGGCTCCTGCCAGAGCCGAGTACATAAGAAAGGAGAGCATGGTCCAATGTCATTTACTTAAGCCTTCCCTCCGTTAAGTTAAGGCTTTTCCCTTTCTAAAATTTCTGTTGCCATTACCCACCCCTTTTCGTATACTGTATGTACAGGCCACTGCCATGGCCGAGTACGAAAGAAAGGAGAAAATAAATGTTACCCCTTAACGATACTGCAAAATATCAACTTGCAAAATCCTTGACGGAACTTGCAATACAAAACA
>JAAWCL010000191.1 GCA_022793235.1 Bacilli bacterium
ATAGTAGAAGCAAGTGTATCAAGCGAAACAGCAGACAAGGGATATGCAATAATAACACAAACAAGTACTACTCCAACAAGCACAACAGGAAATTTTATGAATATATCTGGAACAAAAGCAAATGCACCATATCAATCAGCAAAACTACAAGGAGGAAAAAAATACTATTTACATTTTAAATACACAAAAGATGGAAGTGTAGATACAGGAGAAGACAGAGTAAAAATAAATAGTGTAAAAGTATATCAAGTGACAACAACAACAGAAAACTATTATTTCGAAACAGAAGAAGGAAAATATGTATCAAACAACCAAGGACAAATAAACAAAGTAGCAAACTCATACATACCAATAGATTTAACAGCATACAAAGGAAAATACAATATAATAATAAATGCAGAAATATCAGCTTCAACCACAGACTATGGCTATGCAACAATAACAACCACAACAACAGCACCAACATATAGTAACACAACAGGAAGATTCATGTACATAAATGGAACAACAGAAGCCCAAGATTACACAACAATGCTAGAAGGAGGAAAAAAATACTACTTACACTTAGGCTACAAAAAAGGAAATACAATACCAACAAATGCACAAGACAAACTAACAATAAACAACATACAAATGGCATTAAATCTAGAAGATAGATATATAACAGAAGTAACAACAAATGAAAAAGGAGAAGCCAATGTACAATTACCAATAGCAAAATACACAATAGAAGAAATAGAAGCACCAGAAGGATATGTAAAAGCAGATAACATAGTATATGAAATGAAAACAGATGAAGAAAACCACATAACGATCCAAAACAAAAAACAAGCAAACATAATAGTACATCACTATAAGGATGGAACAACCCAAAAAATAGCAGAAGATGAAACTACAATAGGACAAGGAGGAGAAAACTATACAACAGCACCAAAACAAGACTTATCAGAATACGAACTAAAAAAAGATGAAAACGGTGAATACATAATCCCAGAAAATGCAACAGGAGAATATGTAGACGATGAAACAATAGAAATAATATACTACTATGTAGAAAAAGAAATACCAATAACAGTAAACCACTACATAGAAGGAACAATAACCCCAGTACCACTAAAAGACGGAACACAAGCCAATAGCCAAAAAGCAACAGGAAAAACAGGACAAGAATATAGAACAACAGCAATAACTCCAGAAAACTTAAACGAGAAATACGAACTAGTAGAAGAACCAGAAAATAAAAATGGAACAATACAAAAAGAAGAAATAATAGTAAACTACTACTACAAAGTAAAACAAGTACAAATAATAACAAATGTACAACCACATGAAGAAACAAACGAACAAGGAGAAACAATTCAAGTAAAAGGTGGAAGCATATTAGGAGAAGGACAAACCCCATATGAAACAATAGACTACTTAGAAAACTCACAAAAAGACATAATAATAACACCAGATGATGGCTACAAAGTAAGTGGCATAACAGTAAATGGAGTAGAGGTAGAATTTACAGCAAATACAGACAAAACAGTAGAAATAGCAAAATTTGAAAACATGATAGAAAATAAAGAAATAATAGTAAGCTTCGAAAAAATAACAACAA
>JAAWCL010000159.1 GCA_022793235.1 Bacilli bacterium
AAGATACAGAGATTGTTTTTTATATAGGTCAAGAAATTTCAAAAACCAGATTTACAGTAAGTGAGTATATAGAAAACATAAAAAGTGTTACTAAAGAGCAAATCATAGAATTTGCTAAAATGCTTCAAATGAATCTAATTTATTTTTTAACAGGAGCTGAAACTCCAAAAGAAGATATTGAAGATGAAGATGTTGAAGATTGATAACTGATAAGTAAAAGAAGGGAAATTAAGTATGCAAATTATAGAAAATAGTAAAATTAAAGAGAAAATGTATATAGAAAAATTAGAAAATGGTTTAACTGTTATGATTATTCCTAAAAAGGGTGCTCAAAAAAAATATATAATTTGGGGAGTAAATTTTGGATCTGTTGATAATAAATTTATAATTGGTGAGTCAAATGAAGTTACAAATATTCCAGATGGAATTGCACATTATTTAGAACATAAAATGTTTGAACAAAGAAGTGGTGTAAATGCTTTAGATACGCTATCTAGCTTAGGAGTTGATGCTAATGCTTATACTACTAATAATTATACGGCTTACTTATTTGAGTGTACAGATAACTTTTATCCAGCTTTAGATGAGTTTATGGATTATGTGCAAAATCCATATTATACTGCAAGTAATGTTGAAAAAGAACGTGGAATTATAGAGCAAGAAATCGCAATGTATGATGACGAACCTGAATGGGCTTTATATATGAATACATTAAAATTAATGTATCATAATAATCCTATAAGAATTGATATTGCTGGAACCAAAGAATCTATTTCAAAAATTGATGAAAAAACATTGTATACAATTTATAATAATTTTTATGTTCCAGAAAATATGGCAATAGCAATATGTGGAGATTTTGAGCCAGATAAAATTTTAGATGAAATCAAAAAGAGAATGGTTTGCAAAAATAGTAATCAAAAAATTACTAGAGTATATAGTGAAGAACCAGAAGAGATTAAAGAAAAAGAAAAAATTGTTAAAATGCCTATTAGTATGCC
>JAAWCL010000160.1 GCA_022793235.1 Bacilli bacterium
CTCTCCGCCACTTCCGCAATGGTCTGCCCTTTGCTCACGCCGGTGTCCACTACCACTCTCCCGGCCTCTTCCAGCGTCATCAGGCTGACGATTTCCTCCACGGGCATGTCAGGCGTGTAGTGCGGGGTAGGCCTGTCCTGTGCTGTTTCCCCCTTTATGGGCAGGTTTCCGCCCGGGGATGCGGCTTCCGTGGGAGCTGCCGCCGCATTTCCTGTGGCGGTTCCAGCAATGCTGTCCTTGCTGCCTTCTGCTGTGTCTTCAGATGTGCCTGCGGGAAGCGTCTGGCCATTCAGCATCGCTATGGCTTCCAGTACGCCTGACCGGGATTTGTCTTTCCCGGGGCTGCCGGCAGGGACGGGCAGGGCATCTGCCGCAGCGGCAGGCTCCGCACCTGTCTGTCCGCCTTTTCCCGCAGGCGGGACGGGCAGGCTGTCTGCGGAGCTGGCCGCAAGGTCTGTGGCAGCCTGCACTGTCGCTTTATTCTCAGGAGATGGCATTGGCGCCTGCTGTGTCGGGTTCCCATTTCTTTCAGGCTGCATTCCCTGGCTCTGCGGCACTGCGGAAGTTGCCGGCTGTTCCTTCCCGACAGCCTGCGCTCCCTGGCCTTGTGGCATTACAGCCTGGACAGGCAGCCCGCTTCCATCAGGCGGCGTCTTCTGCTCCTGTGGCATTGCGGGAGAGACTGGAAGCTTATTTCCGGCAGGCGGCACTCCCTGATCTGTCAGCATTACACCCTGGGCAGGCAGCCCGTTTCCATCAGGCGGCATCTCCTGCCCCTGCGGCACTGCGGCACGCTGCGCTTGTGGCATTGCTGTCTGGGCAGGCTGTCTGGTTCCTACTGGCGGCGACACCTGCCCCTGCGGTATTGCTGTTGCCTGGGCGGGCTGTCTGGCTCCTGTTGGCGATGCCGCCTGGCCCTGCGGTACTGCGGCTGCCCGAACGGGCTGCCTGGCTCCTGTCGGCCGCCCTCCCTGGCTCTGGGGCATTGCCGCTGCCTGAACGGGCTGTCCGGCTCCTGC
>JAAWCL010000001.1 GCA_022793235.1 Bacilli bacterium
AATACCTATAATTCCAATAGAAGATGCAAAACTAGTGATGAAAGTCCGTCCCTTCTTTGTCTTTAAATTATTAAAAGACAAATTAATAGCACTTTGATAGCTCATTTTAGTCTTTTTAATTGTAAAACTTTCGGATATTTTTTCCTTATCTTTTACAGGATTCGAATCATTTAAAATCTCCCCATCCTGAAACTCTATAATACGAGTAGCATAATCTTTTGCAAGTTCTGGATTATGCGTAACCATAATAACAAGTTTATCTTTAGCAATTTCTTGTATTAAATCCATAATTTGTTTACTCGTCTTTGTATCAAGTGCTCCAGTAGGCTCATCTGCCAAAATAATATCAGGATCATTAACTAAACTTCTTGCAATAGCAACTCTTTGCATTTGTCCTCCAGAAAGTTGATTTGGTTTTTTATGTACATGATCCTTTAATCCAACTCTTTCCAAAGCTTCTAAAGCTTTTTTTCTTCTTTTCTTTTTAGAATATCCACTAAGAATTGTACTCATCTCTACATTCTCTAAAACACTAATATGACTAATCAAATTATAAGCCTGAAAAATAAATCCAACACAATTATTACGATAACTATCCCAATTACTATCTTTAAATTTCTTTGTACTTTTACTATTGATAATTAAATCCCCTGAATCATAATGATCAAGTCCACCAATAATATTTAAAAGTGTAGTCTTTCCACTACCACTAGGACCTAAAATAGCCACAAACTCATTCGTTCGAAATTTTAAATCCACACCTTTTAAAGCATGCTGAATAAAATCACCAGTTTTATAACTTTTCTTAATATTCTTCAATTCTAACATAAAATCATTCCCTTCATTTATCACTATAGACTATCCCCTTACAGGAAGGTCAAGATATTTTTAAATTTTAGAATCTAACCTATATATGGATGAAAATTTTTATTATAAAAAACAAAATAAAGAAATTTTTATAATCTCATAATTTACTGAATAAACTGTAAAAATTTAACAACCGCCTCTATTTTACCACAATATATAAAAGAATGAAAAAAATAATTACTTTTTTATAATTATTTTCTCTCAATCGATACAATATCACAAATTTTAATTACATCATCAGATAATGTATAAATAGAATCATTCTTTTTTTGAATAATAGCTGTATCATAAGTTTTATCTTTTGTCTTAATAAGTAAAGCCTTATTAAATATATGTCCTCCTTCTTTAAAAAGACTATCAATTAAAGATAAAGGATCATAAGTACTAGAATCATTAGATGTACAATAATAAACTGTATCATTATTTGCTATTTTTTTATCAATAGACTGTTTATATATTTTTGGTAATTCTTTCATATTACACCTCAAAATATTTTATGATTTTAATAAATAAAAATTGCAAATATTTGATATAATAGTAAAGACAAGGAGAAAATTATGTTAAAAAGAAAAGATAAATTAGACTTAAGTATAATTATAACAATCATTATTTTTGCAGGAATAAGTTTAGTAACAATTAGTAGTGCATCAACATATATTTCTAAAACAATGGGAAATCTAGTTTTAAAACAAAGCATTTGGTATTTAGTAGGAATTGTTTTTGTAGCCATCATCTTACATTTCAAAAATAATTATTTATATAGACAAGCTGTTATTATATATATCATTTGTTGTCTATCACTACTCTTACTATTATTTTTCGGAAGTCCTATAAATAATAGTAAATGTTGGTTTGTAATACCAGGTATTGGTAGCATACAACCAAGTGAATTTATGAAAATCAGTTTGATGCTTATTTTAGCAGTAATGATTAATAATTTTAGAAGTACATATGATAATCCTACAATTAAAAATGAAGCCTTTTTTATCTTCAAAACGCTAATGATTGTCCTTCTTCCTTCCATGCTTACTTTTATGCAACCAGATACAGGTGCAGTGATTATGTATTTAGTCATTTACTTTGGTATGATGTTCGTATCTGGAATTAGACTAAGATGGTTTATAATCTGCCTTTTAATTGGACTAATAGGAATAGGAAGCATTATATATCTTTATTTTTTAGAAAGCGATTTATTTATAAAATTCTTTGGTACGAATCTATTTTACAGATTAGATAGAATTTTCAATTGGCAAACAGGATCAGGTTTACAACTAGAAAATGCATTAGCCTCTATTGGTTCTGCAGGAATATTAGGACATGGTTATGATAAAACTCCAATTTATTTTCCTGAATCAGGTACTGACTTTATCTTCGCTGTCTTTGCTTCAAATTTTGGTTTTCTAGGCTCAGCTCTTCTAGTAGCATTAATATTTTATTTTGATACAAAACTAATTAAACTAATCACAAAAGATATTGCCCTAACAGATAAATTCATTTTAGTAGGAATTATAAGTTGTCTTGTTTTTCAACAAATACAAAATATCGGTATGACCATAGGACTTCTACCCATAACAGGAATTACACTACCATTTATAAGCTATGGAGGTTCTAGTCTTCTATCCTATATGTTGATGATAGGTATTATCTTAAACATTGGTAAAGACAATAAACATAAGTACAAATATAAATTTTAAAAAGAACAAATTAATTTTTTTTATCTACCTTTCGAATAAATTCATGATCCACATCAAATAATACTACATCTCCAGTATGAAAATAATGAGTAGCAACTTCACACCCCATTAAACAAGGAATACAAAATTCCCTAGAAAATATAGCAGAATGACACAAAATTCCACCATTATTTACTATTAATGCCTTAACCTTCTTAAGATATTTAATATCTTGAGCAGTAGTGACCTCACATATAAGTATTTTATTTTCTAAGTCAATAGCAGAATAAGTATCAATCGTATTATTTTTAACAACTATACATTCACCAATAATAATTTTCCCATTCTTAAATGTAGAATGTCCCTTTATTCCATCAAATTGGTTTTCCTCTAATAAATTATTTTGTAATTCACTAAATCTTTTTTTTACGGCATCAAATATAGATTTATCAGTTATAACCCTATTATTATATTTTTTATTATGTAAATTTAAAATTACAAAACCATTCCTTTCACGACACCGAATTCGTTTTAAGAGTGTAGAGAAAGAAATTTTTTGATCACATAAATCTAATAATTCAGAAACATGGATATACATCTCAATTTTTTTAATATCCATATCCATGTTAAAATAATAAACTACATACCTAAATATATCATCATAAATCTTAAAATAGCTATTATCTTCACTATTACGCCAATTTTCAATACTTTTTATTGTAGCTCGATCTAAACGATCATATAATGCTTGCCCTAGAGAACCTATTAAATATTCATAAGAATAAATCATTGCATGATTTCTAATTAATATTTTCAAATAAGTATAAAAAAGTTCAAAATTATTTTTATCTATATGATTCCTAATAATAAGTGACAACCTCTTTATACACCCAGAAAGATGATTATATTTACGAATATAACTATTTATATCACAACTGGAATGATTTTTGATTGTAGCTTCATCTAATGGTGGCTGATTACCATTAAAAGCCCTTATTTGCTTTTCATTATAAGGATAATATAAAGTTATATCCTCAGTTATTTTATTATTAATCTTTTTATTTTTATACTTTGTCGCACCTAAAATCCAAAGACTTCTATGAAATAAACTGAAATTATTATTTTTAAAAGAACACCAGAACTCTGTATAAATATAATTGCATAAAGAAAAATAAATCTTAGT
>JAAWCL010000192.1 GCA_022793235.1 Bacilli bacterium
GTATGTAACATACATGATATGGCAGCAAATCATCATGAATGGACAACAGAAACATACAATTACACTTCATCTCATGCAGTTTGGAGATCAAATTATTCAAATGGAACAGGTTCTAGATTTACAGGATATAGAGGAACAAGTAAAGTAAATGATGTTACTGCACCATATGCATATGGTTTTAGAGTTTGTTTGTATTTAAAGTAACTATTACTATCTTATATAAGTAAGTAGAGTTAATGATTATGAAAAAGATAAAACGCACTTGTAGTGGAAATAAAAGTAGCTTAATATTTAAAAATAATCTTCTAAGATATTATAAAAAAACAGGTTGTGCTCCATAGTGGACTACTACCTGTTTTTATATGGGAAAAATTTAATCTAAAAAGAAAAACATCATACTAATTTAATATTATGAAAACAAGCGATTAACAAAACAGGTGAAATATATTGCCATAAAATGTAAGATAATATATAACTATGAGCATAAGAAAAATAAATATAGGGAGGAACAGATGAAAAGTAAAAAAGTAGAAACAAAGCAAGAAGCAATTAAGGAAAAAGGAATAACATTAATAGCACTAATAATAACGATAATAGTACTATTAATATTAGCAGGAGTGACAATAAATTTAATACTAAAGCAGGATGGAATATTATCGCAAGCAACAAAAGGAACACAAGAATATAATAAAAAACAATTAAAAGAAGAAATTGACTTAGAAATAGCAGGAATAAGAATAGAAGGAATAGGAAAAATAGATAAAGAAGCAGTAGTAGACAAATTAAATGATATAGGAATAGCAACAGATGTAGGAGATGCAATAGAAGGAGAATATAAAGACCATGAATTTATAATAGATAAAGATTATAATGTAACAATAGGTGAAGAGTTAAAAGGAGTAAAACCAACAGGAATAGCAGAAGTAATAACTCAAGGAGAAGACTTAGATGAAGTACAAATACGCTTAACTGCAAGTACACAAGAAGGAGAAATAACCTTAATACAAGCAACAAATGGAGCAGAAGAAGTAGAAAGCACTGAAAATACAGATACAGTAAAAATATATAAAGTAAGAGAAAATGGAACATATTATTTTAGAATAAAAGGAAGCAATGGAAGAACAGGAAGAGCAAGTTGTGAAGTAAAAACAATATTGCAAAACAAAGTAGATATATTAACAGCAATAAAAGAAGTAAATACTAGTGGAATAAAGAAAATAAAAGTAAAAGGAAAAACAAGTGAAGGAGAAGAAACAGAAGAAAAATATATTTTTAATGTAATAAAACATCAAGGAGATATGGTACTAGATGGAAATAGCGAATATGAAGGAGCAACTATAACCAAAACAGGAACAGAACCAAACATAACTGCTACATATCAATTTGGAGATGTAGCACAAGACGTAGCAACAACAGCAAGCAATTATGCCCAAAATACAGTAGTATTAAAAGTAGAAGGAAATCTAACAATAAATGAAAATGTAACACTAACTTCAGTAGCAAATGCAAGTGGATTTGGAGGGCCAAAAGGAATGGTAATCTATTGCACAGGAAATATAACAAACAATGGAACAATAAGTATGACAGCAAGAGGAGCAAAAGCAGTAGGACAAAATGTATATTTATACAAAAATGCAGATGGAAACTTTGAATATATTCCAGCAATAGGAGGAGCAGGAGCAGCTGGAATGCAAGCTACTTGTCCAGGAGTTTCAGGTGGACGAGCAGATACAGGAATACGTCCAGGTGCAATAGGAGGAAGAAGAGGAACAGGAGGAGGAGCAGCAGCTCGATTTATTGCAAATTCTTATTATGATCATGGGTGGCAAAGACTAAGTGGTTCAGCAGGAGGAGGAAGTGCAGGAACATCATACTCAGGGGGAACATCAGGAGGAGGTCGTAGTCTTGCAAGTTATGTACAAGAATGCACTGGAAGCATAAATGGAGGAGCAGGAGGCCCAGGAACTGCAAGAGGGGCAGGAAATCCTACAGGACGGAACAGGAGGCTTACTTGTAATTTCATGTTCAACTTTACAAGGAATAGGAAATTTTAAATCAAATGGTTCATCAGGAACAACAGGTTCA
>JAAWCL010000035.1 GCA_022793235.1 Bacilli bacterium
CATCCATTGCCTAATCTCTCTCTTTTTTATTCAGTCCTTGACATTGGGTACATTTTAATACATGAAAATCTTTTTTTTTTTACAAAAACTGGATATAATAGTAAAGAAATAGGAAAGGAACTAAAGTATGTATGAACTAGTAAACTTAGAAAAAGAGGAATACGAAAATTTTGTAAAAAATTCGAAAAAATCTCACTTCCTACAATCTTACGCATGGGGAGAATTTGAGAAAAAAGAAAGAAATCTAACACCTTATTATCTAGGTCTTAAAAAAGACAAAAAAATCCTTGCCACAGCATTACTTCTACAAAAACATCTCCCAATGCATTACTCTTATTTTTACTCTCCAAGAGGATTTGTAATAGATTATGAAAAAGAAGAATTATTTATAAAAATGACAAAAGAAATAACAAAATTTGTAAAACAAAAAAAAGGTATTTTTTTAAAAATAGATCCAGACATTGTTAGAAAAAGTTACAACTACAAAGAAGAAGAAAATAAACTCACTCATAATCCAGAAAAAATATTTAAAATGATTAAAAAAGCAGGATTCAAACATCTAGGATTTACCCAAAACTTTGAAACAAAACAACCCAGATTTACCTTTAGAATCGACTTAACACAAAGTATGGAAGAAATAAAAGAACATTTCTCAAAAACAACAAAACAACGCATCAATAAAGCAAAAAAGTTAAATACAAAAGTAGAATTAGGTACTGTTAAAGATATACATGAATTTTTTCACCTAATGACTCTAACAGAAGAAAGAAAAGACTTTGTTTCATACAAAGAAAGCTATTATAAAAATTTATATGATATTTTTAATCAAGATAACAAAATGACTCTTTTTTTAGGGAAAATAAATATAAAGGAAATCATAAATAATTTAAACCTTAATAAAACGCAAATAGAAAAAGAAATACAAAGTCTGCCAACAGAAAACTTAAGTAAGAGTGCTAAAAGCAAATTAAAAGAATTAGAAAAAAGACTAGAAAAAACAAAAGAAGATATAAATAAATATCAAAAATATCAAAAAGAATATAAGGATACCATTACACTAAATGCTCACATGATAATAGAATACGCCAACAAAGCTTGGGTCCTTTATGCTGGAAACCATAATATTCTAACAGAAACCTATGCAAATTATCATACATATTTAAAACATTTAGAGTTTTGTAAAGAAAGAAATTTAAAGATATATGATCAATTTGGTACAATTGGAGATTTAAATAAAGACAATTCTCGTTTAGGATTGCACGAATTTAAAAAGAAATTTGGAGGAGATTACATAGAATTTTTAGGAGAATTTGATTATATAACAAATAAACCACTATATTTTATTTTTAACAAACTTGTTCCCTTCTATAGAAATCACAAAAAAAAGAAATCCAGAAAGGAGTTAAAAAATGAAGTTAACCGAAATAAAAGATAAAGAATTTCAAAAAATAGCAGACAAAAGTCCACAAATAACATTTCATCAAACAAAAGCATGGGCATTACTAAAAGGATCAAACGGCTGGTTACATTATTACATAGCACTAAAAGAAAACGATACATCTCATGCTTGTGCCCTACTGCTAGCAAAAAAAATTCCTATAATAAATAAATATATCTTCTACTCCCCTAGAGGTTTCCTAATTGATTACAACAATAAAGAAATTTTAAAAATATTTACAAAAGAAATAAAAAATTTCATAAAAAAGAAAAAAGGTATATTCATAAAAATAGATCCTTATGTTTCCTACATAGAACATGATAATAATGGAAAAATAGTAGAAAATGGAGAAAACAATATAAAAAGCTATCAAAATTTAATAGACCTAGGTTACAAACATTTTGGATTTAACTTAATGCAAGATACACTTCAACCAAGATGGATGCATGTAATAGATACAAAAAACAAAACTTTAGATGACATAATGAAAGATATGGAATCAAAAACCAGACAAATACTAAGAAAAAATGAAAAATGTGGTATCACGATAAGAGAAATAAAAAAAGATGAATTAAAAATATTTAAAGATATAATGAAACACACATCAGACAGAAGAGAATTTATTGACAGACCACTAAGCTATTATGAAAATATGTGGAAATATTTACAAGAAGAAGGCATCATAAAAATAATGTTAGCAGAAATTAACTTTGACAAATACAAAGAAAACACAAATAAAGAATTAATAGAAATCAAAGAAGAATTAAAAAATAGAAAAGAAAAATATGAAAAAAACATGCTAAAAATGAATGAAAAAAAATACAAGCAAAAAAATAAACAAGATGAAGAAAGTATAGATAGATTAAATAAACAATTAGAAAAAATAAAAGAATACAAAAAAGAATATGGCAAGAAAACTACCTTAGGTGGAATACTCTTCTTAATATATGGAAATGAAGTATTATCTTTACTAGGAGGAAGTGAAGCAAAACTAATGCAATTTCAATCAGCCTATTCTACTCATTTTGCAGGCATAAAATATGCCGTAGAAAATAATTATGAAAAATACAATTTTTATGGAATTACAGGAGACTTTAAAGAAGAAAACCCATTATATGGACTATACTTATTTAAAAAAAGCTTTGGTGGAAAAGTTGTAGAATTAATAGGAGAATTTGATCTAATAATAAATAAACCACTTTATTATGCATATAAATTATCCTTTAATTTTTACCATAAAGCAAAAAATATAAAAAATAAATTACAAGGAAATAAATAATTTTCATGTAGTTTTTTTTATTACAAATACTCAAAATAACAAAACAAAATAACCAATAAAATATAATAATATTAGAATAAGTAGAAAGATAAAAAATAATCTTGATAAATTAAAAAGCAAATAGTATAATTCAAAAAAGGAGAAAATATATGGAAACAATAAAACAAAGAAAAAGAGGTTCACTAATTATAATATCAGGTACCACATGTGCTGGTAAAGGAACAGTTATAAATAAACTAATAGAAAGAAACAAAAATTTACAATTATCTATCTCTTACACATCTCGTCCAAAAAGGGAAGGAGAAATAGAAGGAAAAGACTACTATTTCGTAACACAAGATGAATTTGAAAAAAAAATCAAACAAGATGACTTTTTAGAATATGCCAAAGTTCATTATGGAGCATACTATGGAACACCAAAAAAAGAAATTGAAAATTTATTAGCAGCAGGGAAAGATGTCATCCTAGAAATAGATGTACAAGGAGCACAACAAGTAAAAGACCTATTTCCTGAAACAATTTTAATCTTTATCTTAGCACCGTCAATGGAAATTGTAAAAGAACGCATTAAAGCACGAGGAACAGAGAATAGTGAACAAATCATTAAAAGATTTGAAAAAGCCTATCGCGAAATAAATGAAATCAACAAATACAATTATGTAGTTGTAAATGATATATTAGAAAACGCAGTACAAAAAGTAGAATCCATCCTAATATCAGAAAAATGTAGAGTAGATAGAATAGAAGAAATTGCTGTAGAAAATCAAGAAGAAATCATTCATGAGTTTCTAATGGATAAAAACTTTGATAATTCAACAAAAACAATTATATAAAAAATCTTAGCCCAAACTAAGATTTTTTTAATTTTTTAGATAATTTTCCAAAAAATTCATCACCCACAATTCTCTTAAAGGTTCCCATCCTATAAGTAATAAAAAAATAAACAGAAGCTCCAACCAAAGTATAAACCATAATAATAGGAATATTTAAGAAACGCGAAGATGATACAACTGGTATAAACAATCGAAGAAAAAACATACTACATATCATAAAAACGACTCCTAAACCAATAGGAAACATTTCTCTAAGTGTTTTTTGATAATGAATAGCAAATCTCTTATAAAGGGCATACATACATATAAGAAGAGATACAAAATATCCAAAAATAGTTGCAGTAATAGATCCATAATAAGCAGGAATACCAAAACTATCAAATAATATCATGAAATGTACATTAAATAAAATCTTCAATAATGATCCTAAGAATAAGCTAAGAAAAACAATCTTATAGTCCTTTAATACCTGTACAATAGAAGAAGCAGAAATTTTAGTGGAAAAGATAAAAGAGGAAAATAATGAACAAGATTTAGATTTGAGTATTATAGAGAAATATACAGAAAAAG